>CAIXHJ010000102.1 GCA_903919165.1 uncultured Holophagaceae bacterium | reverse complement strand
TGTTCCGGTTGGCCAGGCCCATCATCTGCCAGGTCACCTCCTGCTCGGAGCCCTGGGTGGGCAGGTCCAGGTCGCGCCGGAGGCGGAGTGGTTCTGGGATGCCCACCAATAGCGCATCGGCGCGCGGCACGCCGATGATGTCCAGAAGCTCTTTATCCTCGACGGGGGAAGAGGGAAGGTAGCGCATGGCGGCCTCGGCAGAATGTGTTGAAATGCCAACGCTCCAGGGTATCAGGCGCCCCCCTGGTACCCGCCTATGGAACGGGTCACAGGCCCCAATGGCGGACCAGACGCGGAGACCGGGCTTTGCCCGGGCGCCGCGTGGGGGTTCCGGGGGGACATCGCGAGCAAAGCGAGCAGGCGGTCCCCCCGGGTCGGTATCAGTGGCGTTTCCAGAAGTCGAAGGGTTGGGTTCCGATCAGCACGTTGAAGCTGCCCACCGCCCGGCCGCTGTCCAGAGGGGTGCGCTCTTTCAGGAAGCCGTAGGACAGCTCCACATAAAAGTTGGACAGTGTGGTGCGCACCATGAGCCCCGTGCCTTGGGCTCTGAGCGCGACATCCGTTTTCAGGAGGGAGGCAGGACCCGGGGCCATCCAGGCCATGTCGAACCGGGGAACCACCTCGACGGTGAGGCCCAGCCCCATGTAGAGCCGCAGGGGAACTCCGAACCTCGCCGAGGCGAAATTCGGGGCCATGAAGCTCAAGGAATTGGACCCGATGACAAAGGAGGGACCCCCCAGGGCCCACCAGCGGTCCAGAGGCAGACGCCGACCCTGACCCCACTCCAGGTCCAGGTCCGCCCCCAGGTACTCGCCGAAGGACGTGAGCCCCCGGGCCCGGAAGTAGCTCTGCTGGAAGGTTGCGCCCTCCAGGTCTCCCGCATCGGCGTGTCCCATGCCGAATCGGGCCCGCAGCAGGAGTCCTTCCCGTGGGAGGGTGTGGCGGTCGAAGTTGTCCCATTCTCCCGAAAGAAAGACAGAATCCTGACTCTGGGTGCGGCGCTGATCGGACTCCTTGAACGCCGAATCCCGCCGACCCAGATCCAGGCTCATTTTCCCTGTGCCCAGGTTGCTGAAGCGGAAGTAGGCCTTCACCGTCAGGTCGGACACGCTGATGCGGGCGTCCAGGCCATCTCCCGCCAACTCGGGCACCTTCCATGCAAGGGGGTTGTACAGCCGCTGCTGCCAGTAGTCCGCGGCCACTTCCATTCCCGTGCCGGGCGAGAAGCCGAACGGACTTCGGAGGGTCAGGGCCGCCTCCTGCTGAAGCCGGTTGCGAGCCGCACTGAGTTCCACTTCGGTGCCCTTGAACCCCAGGTTCAGAGCGTGGTAGGCCAAGCCCACCTGGCCCCCCAGGCTGGACTCGTAGCCCAGCGAGATGTCCAGGCGCTCCTGCTGCTGGGGGACCGGAACGAGCGTGAGGGCCGTGCCCCCCTGCCCATCGGGCCGGATCTGGTAGCGCAGTTCCGCCAGATGGAGGCGATGCTCCGCAAGAGCGATGCGGTTCTGGAGGTCGTCGGGGCGGAAGGGTCGGCCCTTCAGGTCCCCAAGTAGCCGGAGGAGACGGATCTCGTCCAACCCGGAACCGGGAGTGATGCGGGCCTCCACCTTTGTGATGAGGGGCTCCACGATGATGATGTGCAGTTGGCCGGTCTCGGGATCGAAGCCCGAGCCCCGGGCATCCACCAGGGGACCGCCAGCCACAAGGAACTGGTAGACCAGCTGGCTGATCATGCGACCGAACACCTGGGGATTGAAGGGCTCACCCACCTTCACCGTCCCGGCCACCGCGGCCTGGATGGCTTTGCGCCAGCCTTCCGGGGCTTCCACATCCACGGACCGGATCGCCGGGAAGGGACGGATGTGGATGGTGAGCACACGATCCGGATCCAAGGTCGCCCAGGCCTCCTGCGCCAGGCCATGGACAAGAGCCTGCTGGAGGAGGATCTGGGCATCCTGAACCCGGATGCGAGCCTGACTGGGTTTCAGTGTCTCGGCCAGAAGGCCGACCAAGGAGTCGCTCAATTCCCCGGGACTCTCGAAGGCGACGCGCGTCACATCAAGCGACTCCTGGCTCAGTCGGCTGCGAAGCAGGGTGTTCATCGCATCACGCCGGGCATCGAAGGCCTCCCGACCTTCCCGTACCAGCCTGGCGCCATCGGACCCATATTCGAGGAAGGGCACATCCCGGATTTCTGGACGGATGAGGAAGTCTGCTGCAGCCCGGCTTTCCCACTGCCGCCGCTCCACCACCAGGTCCAGGCTGCGGGCCGCCACGGAGAAAATGTTCGTGGCAGGGCGGTTCTTCAGGGGGGCGCTGATGTCCACGGCGATGACCAGGTCCGGGTGGAAGGCCTCCCTCGCGGTGAATACCGGCAGATTCTCCACCAGGGCGCCATCCACATACTGCTGCCCATCGATGACCACGGGCCGGAATCCACCCGGAATGGACAGGGAGGCTCTCACGGACTCCACCAGGTCGCCCTTGCCAAGGACCCTCCCCTGGCCGGTTTCGAGATTGGTGGCCAGCACGCGCAACGGGCGCTGAAGCCGGTCGAAATCCCCGCCAGAGAAGTAGGCTCCCCGGGCGAGCAGACCCTGGAGCGTATGCTGCACTTCCACACCGCTCCGGAGGCTCTGGGCCAGGAAGACATGGCCGTTGTGCCGCTCGATGGAAAGAAATGTGTCATTTCGGTCCTCCTGCTCGCCCAGAGTCTCTCCGGGGTTCCGCCACAGGGGTTCAAGAAAGGCCCGGGTCAGATCGAGGCGGCCAAAGAGATCCTCGATCTCACGCCCCGAGAAGCCGCTGGCGTAGAGCGCGCCCACCAGGGCGCCGGCGCTGGTGCCGGTGATGCTGTCCAGGGGATAGCCCACTTCCTCCAGACGCTGGAGGACGCCGATGTGGGCCAGCCCGCGAGCGCCACCCCCGCTCAGGGCCAGGGCCACCCGAGGCATCCCAGGGATGGTCACCCGGGGCGTGAAGCGGAAGACCATATCCGCAGGCTGAACGATCACATCGATGCGACGCGGCTCAGCAGGCCTGGCTTCGATGGTTGGACGGGAGGCCTGCCCCGCCAGCGAAACGGATAGTCCCAGCGCCAGCAGGAACTCCTTCATGCGAGTGCCTCCCGTTGCGCCCCCATCAGCGCGGTGCAGCCCAGGAGGCCGAGGTCCACGAGTCCCGTGGCCTCGACCCGGCTGAAAGAGCGCCCTTCGCCGGTGCACTGAAGCTCCACCAACTCAAGGTCTCCATACCTCACCGGTCGCGCGGCTACCAGATTGCAATCCACGGCGGCGAGATGATCCTCCTCGTACTCCATGTCCAGCACCATCCCGCGACGGCCCTCGCCGGCTTCGACGATGCCCACGCTTACCGCCGCCACCTGACGGATCAGGGCAGCTTCAAGCCCCTGCACCCTCAGCGCCAGCGCCACGGCCACCCATGCGCCGGTGATGGCCGCGCAGCGGGTGCCTCCGTCGGCGTTCAGCACATCGCAGTCCACAGCGAGGGTGCGCTCTCCCAGCGCGGACAAATCCACGGCTTGGCGGAGGCTGCGACCAATGAGCCGCTGAATCTCCACTGTGCGGCCCTGCTGTCTGCCACGGGCGGCCTCCCGGTCCGACCGGGTGTGGGTCGCGGCAGGTAACATGCCATATTCAGCCGTGAGCCAACCCGAGCCCCGCCCCTTCATCCAGACCGGCACCCGATCCTCCAGGCTGGCCGCGCACAGTACATGGGTTCGGCCCAGCTTCACCAGGCAGGACCCGGTGGCATGGAGCTGAACGCCTTTCTCCAGGTCCAGAGGGCGCAGTTCCTTGGTTTGGCGCATCAGCAACAGCCTTTCCATTCGATCTTGTCCACCCGTACCTGGTGCCTCCCACCTTCGAATGGTGTTGCCAGGAACGTTTTAAGGTAAGATTCTGCCTTGAGCGGATCCGTCAGCCGCTGGCCGAAAGCGATGGCGTTTGCGTCATTGTGCTGCCGAGCCAGTGCCGCGTGCTCAGGGGAGGTCACCAGCGCGCAGCGGATGCCGGCATGGCGGTTGGCCGCGATGCTGATGCCGATGCCGGATCCACAGACCAGCACCAGACGCTCCCATTGATCCATGCCTTCCGCAGCCCGGTGCGCGAAATCCGGGTAGTCCACCGAGGCCGTCCCATCCGTCCCGAAATCCACCACCTCGTGTCCCTGCTCCTGGGCCCATGCCTTGAGCCGTTCCTTCAGGTCGAATCCCGCATGATCGCTTGCGAAACCGAGCTTCATCTTCCCGCCCCCTGGCTCACAGCCTACAGCCTACATCCGCCAGCGCTTGCGCCGTCAGATGTCTATGGTCCTCCAACAGCCCATTCATGTTGAATCCCTTCCTCCAGTACCGCCCCCAGGACCGGGGTTTCCTGCTCTGCATGCCCGAGGCGGTGGAACCCGCCGAGTGGATGCGCGCTCTCCGGACACTGCCCGGTGAACTCCAGGGACGGGAACGCCTGACCCCAGCCAAGGCCCAGCTCTTCCTCGCCGACGGCGCATTGGTTGAGATGCATGCGGTGCCCCTGCGCTGGCAGCGGGCCTATCCTTGGCTCTCCTCACTGGCCCTGCGGCCCGGAAACGCCGGACCCACCCTGCGCTACTGGGCGATGGCCCTGCGCCTGCTCCAGTCACTCGTGGTGCGCGGCGCCATGCTGCCCCAGCTCGATACGCGGGGTAACCCCTGGAAGGCCCGCTGGGGGGTGAGCCTCACCAGCCCTTCCGATCGCGCGACCCTGCACCAGTTGGTCGAGGCCATGCCCCCGGCGGCGGTGGCCTTCCCGGAGAACGACACTTGGGCTTTCACCAAAACGCTGGGCCTGGGAGAACTGGACGCCTTCGACATCGAGGACGACCTGGCCATGCCCCCTGCGGCTGACGCCGTGCTGACGTCCTTCCTGGAGGATGGCGCGGACTTCATCATGCGGTTCGTCTCGAGCGGATTGAGAGCTGGAGACGATCCCCGCCTGGGGCTCATCCACCGGCTGCGGGGCCACAAGCGTGACCGCCTGCCCTGGGACGAGCGCATCATGGTGGCCCTCTCCCATCAGCTGCCCGAGTTCCCCACCACGGGCATCACGGAGCGCACCCTGGGCGAGCAGCTGGCCCAGTGGAGTGAAGGCGCCCGGCCCCAGTGGTTGCGCCCCAGCCTGCGCCTCGAGATGCCTGAGGTGCCGACCTCCACCCAGGCGGTGCAGGACGCGGACCGCCTGGCGGAAGAGGGCTGGACGCTCAGGGTGGGCCTGGAAACCGAAGCTGGCGCGGCCATCGGCGTGGCCAAGCTCTGGGAACCCTCCACCGAACCTGAGGTGCTACAGGCCCGCCAGGTCCTGCTGCGCGGCCTGGCCCGCGCCGTACCCTTCTTCCCTGCCCTGGAACGGGCGTTGTCCGGCCAGAAACCTGAGGATCTGCTGCTGCTGCCCACGGAGGCCTGGGGGTTTCTCACCCGCGGCGCCGCCCAGCTCAAGGAAGCGGGCTTTCTTGTTCACATTCCCGAGGGCCTGGCCGACTTCGGTGGCGCCAAGCGCCTGCGCGCCAAGGTTCGTCTCGGCGCCCGCAACGTGGTGGATTCCTCACCCTTGGCCCAGGCCGGGCTCGAAGGCAGCGTGAGCGCAGACTGGTCGTTGATGCTGGGTGACGACACCTTGAGCATGGAGGACTTCGCCCAGATGGCAAGCCTCAAGCACCCCCTGGTGGCCTGGAAGGGCAAGTGGGTGGCCCTGGATCCTGAAACCCTCAAGCAGATCTCCACGGTCATCCAGGCCAGCCGTGGTGCCGGTTTCGAAAGCATGACCAAGGGCGAGGCCCTGGCGGCGGCCCTCACGGGCACTGCCCGCATCCCCGGGGTCAGCGAAGCCATCGAGGTGGAAGTCGCGGGTGATTTCGGTGCGGCTCTCGAAGATCTGAAGATCCTTCCGGACAAGCCCATCACCCAACCCGAGAGCTTCCACGGGCAGCTACGCCCCTACCAGTTGCGGGGCCTCGCCTGGCTGGAAGGCCTGGCCCGCCTGGGCCTGGGCGGCATCCTCGCGGACGACATGGGCCTCGGCAAGACCATCGAAGTGCTCGCCCTCCTGCTTCACCGTCAGATCCAGAGCCCCGAGTTCGGGCCGGCCACCCTGCTAGTCTGCCCCACCTCGCTGCTGGGCAACTGGGAACGGGAGTTGGCCAAGTTCGCGCCAAGCCTGCCCATCTTCGTGCACCACGGCAACAACCGAGACCGCCTGCCTTCCACCTTCAAGCCCCACACGCTCGTGCTCACCACCTATGGCGTGATCCGCCGCGAGGAGGAGATCTTCGCTGGACGCCACTGGGGCATGGTGGTGGTGGACGAAGCCCAGGCCATCAAGAACGCCGGATCCGCCCAGGCCAAGGCCATCCGCAAGCTGCGCGGCGCCTTCCGTCTGGCCCTCACGGGCACGCCCATCGAGAACCGCCTCACGGAGTTGTGGGCCATCATGAGCGCCGGCCTGCCGGGCTACCTTGGCAGCGAGTCCCAGTTCAAGGAGCGCTTCGCCAACCCCATCGAGAAGTACCGCGATCCGGACGCCGCCAACGAGCTCCGCCAGCGCATCGGCCCCTTCATCCTGCGCCGCCTCAAGAGCGACAAGGCCATCATCCAGGACCTGCCCGAGAAGCATGAAATGAAGGTCTTCACCACCCTGAGCCGGGAGCAGGCCGAGCTCTACCAGTATCGCGTCGAGAAGATGGATGAGGAGCTGGACACCGCCACCGGCATCGAGCGCCGGGGCCGCATCCTGGCCCTGCTCACGCACCTGAAGCAGATCTGCAACCACCCGAGCCAGTTCCTGAAGGCCCAGGGCCCCTACCGGGGGCGCAGCGGCAAGCTGGACCGCCTCACGGAAATGCTCGAGGAAGTGGTGGAGGCTGGCGAACGCGCCCTGGTCTTCACACAGTTCAAGGAGATGGGCGACCGCCTGCAGATCCACCTAGGGGATGCCCTGGGCTTCCAACTGCCCTTCCTCCACGGCGGCACCACGCGGGAAGGCCGCGACGAGCTGGTGCGCAGCTTCCAGGAGGATCCGGATTCATCGCCGGTTTTCCTGCTGAGCCTCAAGGCCGGCGGCGTGGGCCTGAACCTCACGGCCGCCACCCATGTCTTCCACTTCGACCGCTGGTGGAATCCCGCCGTAGAGGACCAGGCCACGGATCGCACCTACCGCATCGGGCAGACGAAGAACGTCCAGGTGCACAAGCTCGTCACCATCGGCACGCTGGAAGAAAAGATCGACGCGCTGCTGGAATCGAAACGGGACCTCGCGGATCGCGTGGTGGGCAGCGGTGAAGGCTGGCTCACGGAACTCGACGATGAGGCCCTGCGCCGCCTCGTGGCCCTGGATCCCGATGCCGAGCTGCTGGATCCGGATGATGGCAACGGCGAGGACCCCATCGCGCCCAATCCTGTGAGCCGGAAAGCCCGGGAGGTGGCGCCATGATCAGCCAGGCCGACCGCTTCGGTGCCACCTGGTGGGGCCGTCTCTGGATCAACGGTCTCGAGAAACTCGGGGACGACTACGAGAACCGCCTTCCCCGCGGCAAGAAGTACGCGGAGGACGGTCATGTCTCGCACTTCAGCGTGCAGCCCGGCGAGATCCAGGCCCGGGTCCATGGTCGCAAGACCTACAACGTGACCCTCGGCCTTCCAGCCCTCACCACCACCCAGTGGGAGAAGGCCCTGGACCGCATCGCCCTGGAGAGCCGCTTCGTGGCCTCCCTGCTGGCAGGCGAGATGCCCCAGGGCCTGGACGAGACCTTCCGCGAAGCAGGCGCCAGCCTCTATCCACGCGTGCCGAAGGAACTCCAGACCCACTGCGACTGTCCCGACTGGGCGAACCCATGCAAGCATGTGGCCGCAGTGTGCTACGTGATGGCCGAGGCCCTGGACCGTGACCCCTGGCTGCTCTTCGACCTGCGTGGCAAGAGCCGGGACGAGGTGCTGCAGGCCCTCCAGTCGGCCCTCGACGCCGCCGCCGTGGCCATCCCGAAGAAGCGCGGACGGCCGCCGAAGAAGCAGCACACCGTGGCGGATCTGCTCCGGCAGGATCAGCCCGAGCCCGAGCCCTGGCGGCACCTGCCCGAAGAGGCCTACGATGCCCTACCCATGCCCCTGCCGGAGATCAGCATCCCGCGGGTGATCCCGCCGGATCCTTCAGTGTTCACCCAGCTGGGCCCCCTGCCCCATGCCCGCATCGAGACCAGCCTCTGCCTCGCCGCCCTCATGCACCGCACCGCCCAGTGGGTGCAGCAGCAGATCGAGGACGGCCCCCGGGGCCTCGACGACGAGGAGGGCGAGGGCGAATCCGAGCAGCCCGCCTCGCCCTTCGATGCCCCGCTCCAGCCCGCCCCTAGGCCTAATCGCAACTGGCGTCACAAGAAGCGACGCTGGGGGAAAAAGAGCGGACAATAAGGACCCCAGGAGCCACCATGCGCACTATCTCCACTCCGAACGCCCCCGCCGCCATCGGCCCCTATAGCCAGGCCCAGATCTCGGGCAACCACCTCTTCACCGCCGGTCAGATCCCCCTCGTGCCTGGGACCATGGAGATGGTGACGGGGCCCATCGAGGCCCAGACCGAGCAGGTGCTGAAGAACCTCAGCGCCGTACTCGCTGCCGCCGGCACCGGCTGGGACCGCGTGGTGAAGACCACCGTATTCCTCACAGACCTGGCCGACTTCGCCACCTTCAACTCCGTCTACGAAAAGGCGCTGGGTGGCGCCAAGCCCGCCCGCAGCACCGTGCAGGTGGCGGCCCTGCCAAGGGGTGCCAAGGTCGAGATCGAGCTGATCGCCGAGGTCTAGGTCCCGCTTCTCCCTTGGACGCTGGGCGCGATCACACAGGGACACGCCCTGTGCTCCCACTCGCCTTCGGCTCGCGGAGCGGGACCCCCGGTCGAGATCGAATTGACCGCGGAAGTTTGATCTGGGGGGCTATTCCTCTTCCGTCTCCCCGATGTCCTCCTCGATGGCTTCCCAGCGGCGGCGGGCCTGGAAGGCGGGATCCTTCAGCTGGGCGAGGAAGTCCGCCATGCGCGGACCCCACGAGGAGGTCGCCGCGCAGCCCTCCGGTGTATGGGGCAGCAGGTCGGCCGGGGCCTCCTCAAGGCAGAGCTGGGTGAGGATCAGGGCCTGGCGGAAGCTTTCCCCCACCGGGGTCAGATTCGCGGCCAGGGTGTCCAGGATCTCAGCCAGGGGCGCGTCCCCAGGCATGGCTTGGGCCTCGGCCTCGATCACCTCCACGGTCTTCAGCCGAGCCGCGATCAGCCTGAGGTGCAGTCGCTCCATCTCCCGCCGGGTAGCTCCCCGGGACAGGGCGTGGGCGGCATCCTCCAGATGGGGATGCAGCTTGCGGAACAGCAGGGAGAGTGCGGTTTCAGCCGGGGACATCGGTAGGGACTCGGGCATGGTTCCAGCGTACTTCATCCTGTTGGACGAACGGGGCCTCCTGCCTCAGCATGGGAACCAGGAGCTCTCCATGACCACTTTGGACCTGCTGGACCTGACGACCCTTCAGAACCTGGTCGACCTCGACGATGGTGGCCATGGACTCCTGTCCGAAATGATTGTCATCTTCCGGAAGGACACGCCTAGCCGCATCCGGGACATCCTCGTGGCGACAGCAGATGGGAACGCCGAGGAGCTTTTCCGCGCGGGCCATGCGCTCAAGGGCGGGGCAGGAACCTTGGGTGTCAATGCCCTGCGCAGCCTGGCGGCGGAGTTGGAAGCCCTGGGACGGAGTGGTTCTACGGATGCCGGCGCAGATCTACCCGAGAGGCTGAATGCCGCGTTCCAGGCTTCACTGGCAGCTCTGGACGCTTACGTCATCAGTCTTTCGGCAAAGTAGGTCAAGGCGCTCCGTAAGGCTTCACGCCAACGGCGCCCTTGGGTGGAGGCTGGTCGCTGATCTGGATCCTGCCGTTGGCGTCAGTCCACTGGTAGACGCGAGTGGAGGCTCGTTGCTGGGGCGTGGGCTCAGGCACAGTCTTCTGCTCATCCACCTTGAATCCGCCCCGCCCCTTCTGAAGGAGGGCCATGCTGCCGGCCAGCTTCGGATCTGGCTGGACAGCCTTGTGTTGGTAGAGGTCCAGCACCTTGGGCACATAAGCCCGGGTCTCGCTGAATGGCGGGATGCCCTTGTAGCGGTTCACAGCCCCTTCGCCGGCGTTATAGGCCGCCACCACCTTGGTGAGATTACCCTCGTAATAACCGTGGAGCCACTTCAGGTACTTGACGCCGCCACTAATGTTCTGGCGGGGATCGAAGGGGTCGAGCACCCCGAAGCGCTCGGCCGTGGAAGGCATCAGCTGCATGAGGCCCAACGCCCCGGCCCTGGATCGGGCCTTGTAGTTGAAGGCACTCTCCGCCTGGATGATGGCCCGGGCCAGATGCATGTCCACCCCTTCGGCCAGGGCGATCTCATCCACCATGGCAATCAGCTCGGGGCTTCTGAGGGCCTTGGCCATCTCCGCAGGCGTCACCGCGAGAC
>CAIXHJ010000101.1 GCA_903919165.1 uncultured Holophagaceae bacterium | reverse complement strand
CCTCCAAAGCGGTAGTTTCGCAGGGATACAACGATCTAGACAGACAGGGATTGGCTGGTTCTTTGTTGGATTGTCAGCCAAGCAGCAGTCTCCGGAAGTCCCGGACATCCTTCTCGATGGCGGCAGAGGCCTTGGCCTGGATCCGGCGGAAGCGGGCCAGGGCATCTCGACCGAGGGGGGTCACCTGCGCGCCGCCACCCCGGGGTCCACCCTTCGTCGCCAGCACCACAGGTGAACGGAAGCACTGGTTCATCTCGTCCATCAGCATCCAGGCTTTGCGGTAGCTCATGTTCAGTTCCCGGGCCGCGGCCGAGATGGAGCCGCTGCGTTCAATGGCCTCCAGGAGATCGGCTTTTCCCTGCCCGATGGCGATGTTCTCGCCGACGGCGATACGGATGCGGATCGTGACAGTCTGGGGAATGGACCTGGCCATGGCGGAATCCTGGAGTCCGAACATTTCAACACGGGACCTGGACTCTGCTAGAACAAAGGTATGGACCCCTCGATTGCGGACAGGCCGGCAAGGCGAACCCTCAGGGCCCTGCTGTTTCCTGAATCGCCGCGGCATTTCCGCTGGGCCCGGCAGGCTCAGGTCGTCCTTCGCAGCATCCACATCGCGGCCATGGCCCTGGTGGTGGGGGGCATCCCCTTCGGCGCCGACTTCCAGGCCCTTCGCACTCCCATCCTGATCACGCTGGCGAGTGGAGTCCTGCTCTTCGCCGTGGATCTCGCCAAGGACATGGCCATGCTCAGCCAAGGCAGTGGCGTGGCGGTCCTGCTGAAACTGGGGCTGCTCGGCGTGGGCGTGTCGCAGCCTTCATCTCGCCTGCCCTGGTACCTCGCCGCCACGCTGGTGGCCTCTGTCGGCTCCCACATGCCCGGGTCCTGGCGGCACTTCTCCTTCCTCACCGGGAAAGTCATGAGGATTCCCGATTGATGCCCACGCCGACTCAAGCCCTCAACCTCATCCTGGGTCGGCTGGTACCCCTTCCCGCCGAGGAGAGGCTCCTGCCTCAGGTTCTCGGCCTGGCCGTGGCCGAGGCGTTGAACTCCCACGCCCAGGTGCCGCCCTTCACCAATTCCGCCATGGACGGCTACGCTGTTCGGGCCATGGATCTCCAGGACGCGTCCCAGGCGAATCCCGTCCGTTTGCGGGTCCTCGGTGACCTGGCAGCGGGTGCGATTCCGCATCGCATGGTGGGTCCTGGAGACGCTTTCCGGATCATGACCGGCGCGCCACTCCCCGAGGGCTCCGACTCGGTGGTACCCGTGGAGGACACCACCCATGGCGGTGACTGGGTGGAGGCCAGAAAGCCACTCCGCTCGGGCAATCACATCCGCCTCGCGGGAGAGGACCTCCAACTTGGACAACTGCTTGTGGAGGCCGGGCAGGGCCTTCGTCCCGGCGATGTCGGCGTACTGGCGGCCGCCGGCATTCCGAGGGTTCGCATCCACCCAAGAGTACGGGTGGCTGTAGTCACCACTGGAGACGAACTGGTGGATGTCTCCAGTGAACCCGGGCCCGGCCAGGTTCGCGATGCCAATATCCATGCGGTATGCGCCCAGGTGACTGCCTGTGGCGCTATTCCCATGCCCTTTCCGCGGGTGCCCGATGACCGCGACATGCTGATGCGGATCCTGCGCCAGGCCCAGGACGCCGACGTGATCCTCACCACGGGTGGCATCTCTGTGGGCGACTACGACTTCATGAAGGGCGCCCTGGAGGAACTCGGCGCTGAACGCATTTTCTGGAAGGTGGCCCAGAAGCCCGGCGGGCCGCTGGGCTTCTGGATGCTCGGCGCCAAGCCCATCTTCGGCATTCCGGGCAATCCCGTGGCCGCCATGCTCATGGTGGAGGAGTACGTGCGTCCCGCCCTGCGCAGGATGATGGGCTTCGCCAAGCTGCATCGCCCCGTGGCCGAAGCGAGTCTGGAAGGCGGCTGGTCTGGGAAGACGGGAGACAAGCGCACGACCTATCTTCGGGTCGTGGTGCGGCGCGGCGAGGGGCGTCTGTTCGCACGGCTCACCGGTCCCCAGGGATCCGGCATCCTGTCGTCCATGCTGTCGGCCAATGCCCTGGCCGTGATTCCCGCAGGTCTGGATCGCGTGGAGCCTGGCGGCGCCGTCCCGCTGCACCTCACGGAGGAGGTGGAGGATCACTGAGGCGTCAGGGCGTCATGGTCACCTGAACGGTGCGGGTGGCGCTGCCGTAGGGGCCCTGGGCCTCCAGGGTGTAGGTGGTCGTCACGGTGGGATGGACCGTCACGCTGGCGCCGGTCACCCAGCCGATCTCTGGTGTGATGAACCACCGTGTGGCGTTGGTGGAACTCCAGCTGAGGAGGGCACTGCCGCCGCTGGCAATGGTGCCAGGACTGGCGGTGAAAACCGTGATGGCCGGGACCGTCCCCGTGGGATCGCTGGTGTAGACGGTGCCCATCTGGACCACTTCCAGGTTCGAGCCCTTGATACCGGAAAGCGTGGCCAATTGGGTGTTGTCCCAGCGGTCATCCGGGGCGCCGGAGATGTACCAGGCGCTTCCGTTGTCCGCCAGGATCATGCCGTAGCGCTTGAGGGCGGTCAGCACCACCTGGGCCTGGGCCGGGTACCCACTGATATCCACACCGGCTTTCAGCCGAACCCGCATCCCCATGGGTGGCGCGGTCGCGCTGGTGTTGCTGGAGGCCCAGTGAGTGGCCGGAAGGACATAGGCCTTGCGCGAAGTGGGCACCGTGAAGCGCAGGGCATGGGTGATGGCGCCGGCGGCCAGCTCATCGTAACGGGCCAGTCCGGGGAAGATGGGCAGGCCCGCCGCGTCCGCGCTCGTCCAGCCAAAAGACCGCAGGTTGTCGCTCTTCAGGTCCCAGATGGCGGCGGAATCAGCCGTCCAGCTGCCGTCCGTCTGAGGGAAGGCGTTGTACAGCTCGTAGAGCACGCAGGCGTCTCGGTCCATCACCAGCACATGACGATCCCCTGTGGAGGCGCTGCCGCCTTCCACGGGCGCGGTGGCGGGAATGGGCATGGGGCCGGGATCGCTCTCGCTGCCATAGGCCGTGAAGGCCACGGGGACCTTGGCTTGCGAGGACGAGGCCACCACAGTGTAGGGGATGCCGATGGGTGCCCCCTGCCAGAGGCCCGCGCCGAAATCCGGATGCAAGCCAGTGCCCGCCCCGATGAAAGAGATGATGGCGGCACTGTTGGGATCCACGCTGGCAGTGGAGACGTCCAGGTTCCAGGCGTTGTCACTGGGGAAGAGCGTGAAGCCCTGCAGGCTGGCCCCGATGCCGAGGGCCGCGCCGTTGCAAGCGCCAGTCGATGGATGGACTGACACGATCACCGGTGCCTGGGCAGATTTCGTGGTGTCCACCGCACTGACGGCCTTGACGTGGAAGGTCCCGGTTAGGCCGGGCGCTGTGTAAAGTCCGGCGGAGTTGATGCTGCCGCCGGAGGATTCGATCACACTCCAGGTCACGGCCTGATTGGAAGTCCCGCTCACCGTCGCCTGGAAGGCCTGGGTTCCCCCAGTCCAGACACTGGCTCCGGTGGGCGCGATGGCAACGCTGATCACCTGGGGCGGCGGTGACTGAGTGGCGCCGCCACCCCCGCCGCAGGCGACGCCCAAACAAAGCGCCGTGCAGATGATCAAGCCCATCGCACGCATGGAACCTCCAGCAGACTCCGCCTGATGCCATGAGTGTTCTCCAGTCTGCCCGGATGTCAACCGCGCTGCGGGTGGGGCGAAGGCCATGGCACACTGGGCGGACCAAGAGGCATCCATGGATCAGCAGCCCTCGTTCCGCGAGAAGTACCGCTTTCCGTCGAGTTACTGGAACGCGAACCTCACCGAGTTGTTCGAACGTGCGGCCTACTACTCGATGGCAAGCTTCATCGTCATCTACCTCGGTCGGCTTGGGCTGGGCGACTATTGGCCGAGCACCCTGAACGGCCTGCTCTGGTTCCTGGTCTACTTCCTGCCCATCCTCAGCGGCACCATCGCGGATCAGATCGGCTTCCGCCGCAGCCTGCTGATGGCCTGCGTGCTGCTGGTGGGCGGCTACTTCCTCATGGGCTATCCCGTCTGGTTCGGCGGACAGACGCTCTCCCTGCAAGCTGGGAAGGACGTCACCGCGGGTCTGGGCGTCATGGTGCCCGTGGCGGCGGCGATCGTGTTGATCGGCATCGGCGGCTCCTTCGTGAAGCCCTGCATCGCTGGCACCGTGCAGCGCTCCCACCTGGGCAAGGCCACACTGGCCTTCGCCATCTTCTACATGGTGGTCAACATCGGCAGCGTGTTCGGCCGCCTCTCGGCCTTCTTCGTGCGGACGAAGCTCGGTAAGCTCGACACCATCTTCCTGGTTTCCATGGTGGCGGCGGTGCTGGCCTTCATGGTCGTCCTGCTGCTCTACCGGGATCCCGAATCCACGGTGGATCCGGACAAGCCACGCCGCACGGTTCCAGAGGTGCTCATAGGCATGTTCAAGGTGCTGGGCAGCGGCCGGTTCGCCCTGTTCCTGGTGGTGAGCAGCGGCTTCTACTTCATCTACAACCAGGTCTACAACGTGCTGCCGCTCTACGTGAAGAAGACCGTGGAACTCTCCCCTGCCATGGACCTCTACACCATGGCCAACCCCATCACCATCGTGCTGTTCCAGCTGCTCATCACCAAGCTCTTCGGCAAGCTGCCGCCCATCAAGTCGATCATCGTAGGCACCGTCATCATCGGCCTGTCCATGCTCATCAACGTGGCACCGCTCTTCATGGCAGGGGGCGTAACCCTGCGGGTCTGGCTCCCCCTGGGCAGCCTTTTCGTGGTGATGACCGTGGCCCTCATCGCCTTTGGCGAGTTGTTCGCCGCGAGCCGGCTTTACGAGTACATCGGCTCCCTTGCGCCCAAGGGACAGGAGGGGCTCTTCCTGGGCTACGCTAACCTGCCCATGGCCATCGGCAGCCTGGTGGGAGGTCCCGCGGGAGCTTGGCTCTTCAACAAGGTCATGTGCGCCGGGGCCGTGAAGCAGGCGGACGGCCTGCTGAAGCTGGATGCCAGGGCCGCCGCCACGGGCTGGATCATCCTCACCCTATTCGGTCTCGGCAGCGCCTTCAGCCTGTGGGTCTACAATCGCTGGCTGCAGAAGCAGCGGTGACTTCGAATTACATTCGAATCGGGAGATAATGGGCACCCGCCCCGAGGTCCCCATGTCCAAGAAGGAAACGCCGCTCTTCCCGTTGCGCAAGGGGCTCCACACACGGCAGGCACATGTGGACCTTCCAGCGGGCACGTACGAGGAGGAGCACGCCCGGCTGGGCTTCTACGGCCGCACCACGCACCTCTACCGTCTGCATCCGGTCACGGACTGGACGCGCATCGAGGGCCCGTTACGGCCCCACAGCTACGACCTGAACCAACTGTTGGTGGCCGATGGGACGGGCTTGGCCCGGACCGTTGACGGGGGTGAGGGGGTGGGCGCGCAAGCGCGGGACCCCCGCATGGAATCATCCTTCCGGTCTTCGATGTTCGGTTCCATCGAACCGTCCTTCGCGCCCATCTGTCTGCTGCACAACAGCGATGTGGCCCTGCACTGGGTGGCACCTTCGGCCATGGACTTCTTCTACCGCAACGCTGATGGCGACGACGTCTACTACATCCATGCCGGAGCAGGGAGGCTGGAGACCACCTTCGGTGTCCTGGCCTACGCCACCGGCGATTACCTGGTCATCCCCCGGGGCACAACCTACCGGTTCCTCCCCTCAGTCGGCGGCCAGCGCTACCTGCTCATCGAGAGCTTCAGTGAGATCACCATTCCCGACCGCAACCAGCTGGGTCCCAACGCCATCTTTGATCCGGCCATGATCGACACACCAGAGCTGGAACCCTACGATGCCACGTCCAAAGAGTGGGCCGTCCACATCAAGCGGGAGAACCAGATCACGAAAGTGTTCTACCCTTTCAACCCACTGGATGTGGTGGGCTGGAAGGGCGATCTCACCGTCTGGCGCATCAACGTGAAGGACATCCGGCCCATCCTTAGCGCCAGGTACCACCTACCGCCCTCGGCCCACTCCACCTTCATCGCGAACAACTTCGTCATCTGCTCCTTCCTGCCCCGGCCTTTCGAGGAAGAGGAAGGTGCCATGCGCGTGCCCTTCTACCATTCCAACATCGACTACGACGAGGTGCTGTTCTATTCGGCGGGCCACTTCTTCAGCCGGGATGGCATCGGCCCGGGCATGGTGACCTGGCATCCCCAGGGCATCCACCACGGGCCGCACCCCAAGGCCATCCCCCTCAGCCGCGGCAAGGAGCGCACCGACGAAGTGGCCGTCATGGTGGACGCTTTCCGCCCCCTTCAGGCCACGGCGGCGGCGGGGTCGGTGGAAAACTTGCAGTATTGGGCCTCGTGGAAGTAGGACCTGGGCAGGCTTAGCCAACGCCCAGATAGCGACGCAGGAAGCTCCTCAGATCCATGTACAGGAATCGGAAGGGGCCGTGATGCTTCCGTCGGTCAATGTTCATGGATACTCCCACGAGATGCACGATGGTCTTGTGACCTAAGGATGAAGATGCTCGCGCTGGAGGCCAGCCGAAAAACCGAATGCGTCAACAATACCAAAAGAAAGTTACAAGGAAGAGATGCTCGGAAAGGGACAGAGCCCGCTGATCGTTCCAATTCACCGCCTGTGTTCGTGGGGCCGGGCCCTGATACGCTAGCGGTCTGGACATGACATGACTCTAGCTACCATGACTTTGCAGGCCTTTGCCGTCCATGACATCTGGGAGAAGGTCCAGAAGCTTGGGCTGGTGCTGATCACCTGCCTGGCCCTGCTCTGGGGCATGTCCCTGGTGGCGCGGGCGGTTCGCCGGGCCGTGGGCAGTGGCGGCGGCGAGGTCACGTCCGAAGCGGAGCGGAGGGCAAAAACCCTGGGCTCCGTCCTCACCAACGCCGCCCGGGTGCTGGCGGTGACCTTCTTCCTGTTGATGACCCTTCAGGAGTTCGGTGTCAACATCGGTCCGCTGGTGGCAGGTGCAGGGGTGGCGGGCGTGGCCCTGGGCTTCGGTGCCCAGAGCCTGGTGAAGGATGTCATCAGCGGGTTCTTCCTGCTCATGGAGAACCAGTTTGGCGTGGGCGACATCATCAATGTGGACGACAACCACATAGGTACGGTGGAGCGCATGACCCTGCGCATCACCCAGCTGAGGGATCTGGAGGGCCGCGCCCACTACGTGCCCAATGGATCCATCAACCGCGTGGTGGTCCTCTCCAAGGACTTCGCCCGGGCCCTGGTGGACGTGGAAGTGGACCTGGCCACGGACCCGGACAGGGCCTTCGAAGTGCTGAAGCAAGTGGGCAGTCGGCTGCACCAGGATCGGCCCGATCTGGTCCTGGAAACCCTGGAGGTGAAGGGCATCGAGACCCTGGGACCCAACGGCTTCATCATCCGCACCCTCACCAAGACCGCCCCTGGGGCCCAGTGGGACGTGGCGCGGGAACTGCGCCGCCGCATCCTTCTGGCCTTCCGCGAGGTCGGCATCCAGATCCCATACTCGCAGCGGGTGGTGCACCATCGGGGCGATCCGCCAACTGGTTGGCAGGATTCCGGGCACTGATCGAATCTCCGCAGGAAGCACCGGCCATCGGGCATGTGGGATCCCAACAACCCCGTCAGCTCCCGAGCCAAATCCTGGCGATCCTGTTGCCCTCTGGGCACCGGTTCTCTACGACAGTTAGGAAACCTCTGCCCCAACCATTTTCAATCCCCGGCTTCACCGGTGGGTGAGTCAGCGTAGAGGTCAGGTAGCGTCCCGCCCAGCAGATTCGGCGTCACACCCATCAGCCGTTCGGGGGCGTGGACGAGAGTGTTTACCAGCCTGCCCAGGCCCTCGATCTCCATGACAACTTCATCCCCGGCCTTGAGCCAGAGGTTGTCCGTGATACTGGAACCATTCAGCTCCAGCAGGCAGCCGCTTCCCACGGTGCCGCTGCCGAGGACCTCGCCCGGATGCATCCGGATACCGTAGCTGGTGCGCTGGAGGATCTGGGCGAAGGTCCAGTTCATGCTCTCGGCGTTGCCTTCCGACAACAAGTGTCCATTCACATGGCAGGTCATGGCGGCATGCAGCACGTTGCCCTGGGGAGAGGCCTCCAGGGCCAGTTCGTCCTTCGTCACCAGCCAGGGGCCCAGGCTGGTGGCGAAGTCCTTGCCCTTGCAGGGGCCCAGGGAGAGCTTCATCTCCTCCATCTGCAGGTGCCGGGCGCTCCAGTCGTTCATCACCATGTAGCCGAAGATCGCTGAATCGGCCTCGTCCAGCGTGGCGTTGCGCAGGGGCCGCCCGGTGACGATGGCAACCTCCAACTCGAAGTCAAGGCTCACCAGGTGGTGGTCCTGCACCATCACTCCGCCAGGGCCGGTGACGGCCAGGTGGTTGGTGAAGTAGGTGACGGGGAAGAGGTCGAATTCGGGAATCATCTCCAGCCCCCGGTTGCGCCTGGCCGTGGCCACATGCTGACGGAAGGCGTAGCCGTCGCGCATGGACACGGGACGGGGCAGAGGCGCGAGAAGGGCGATTTCATTCGGATCGAGGTGGGTCGAGACTGGAGCCCGAACCATTGCCTCGTGGGCGATTGGCATCAGGCGATCCTGCTCGCGGATGAGGGTGAGCATGTCCACGGCCAGACGAACATCGGCGGAGGCGAAATCGAGGATGCTGCCATCTGCCATGACAGCGCCGATCTTCTCTACTCCCGCCTGCAGGAAAGTCACCAGCCTCATCGCGCACTCCTGGGGTCAGGGCCAGTGTAATGCCGGACATGAATCACGTTGCGGCGTCATTCATCCAGCAGATCGAGCAGGGTTTCCGCCGCTTCGGCGATCCGGGCTGGCGGTGTTCCGAGGGGTGGCATCAAGTACAAGCAATCCCCGATGGGCCTGACAAGAAGGCCGTGATCGAGGGCGCGGCGGTGGAGGCGCCAACCGAAGCGCGCTTCTGGATCATGGGCTTTCCCCGTGGTGGGATCCATCAAACGGCAGGCCCCGATGGTGCCCAGCACGCGGGCCTGTCGCACGGCGGGATGGGCCGAGAGGACGGTGAAGGCCTCCTGCATCGCGACATGGAGAGCGGCTACGCAGGCCATGACGGGTTCGTCGTCGAAGAGAGCCAGGCTGGCACAGGCGACTGCACAGGCCGTTGCATTGGCGGTGTAGCTGTGGCCGTGGAGGAAGGCCCGGCCCGAGCTCGGCTCGCCCCAGAAATGGCCGAAGATGGCTTCGGTGGCCCAGGTCATCGAGAGCGGCATCGTGCCGCCGGTGAGGCCCTTGGAGAGGCATAGCAGATCCGGTGCCACGGCCGCTTGTTCACACGCCAGGAAGGTACCAGTGCGGCCGAAGCCCGTGGCCACTTCATCGAGGATGAGGTAGACGCGGTGGGCGTCGCACTGGGCACGCAGCTCCTGAAGCAGCTCCGGCGGCCACATGCGCATGCCGCCGGCGCACTGGATGAGGGGTTCCGCGATGAAGGCCGCAAGTCGATGCCCATGCTGGGCGAAGAAGTCGCGGATCCTCTGTCGTGCGACATCCAGTCGCTCGGGCCAGCCCGTCAGATCGAGGTGGATCTCGCATCGAGGATCCTCGGGTACCTCCAGCCGCTCGCAGGCCAACAGCAGGGGCCGGAACAGCCCCGTCATGAAGTTCTCCAACTCGCCCACGCCCACGGCGCCCAGGGTGTCGCCATGATAGCCCCCGCGCAGGGCGCCGAAGCGATCCCGGCCCTTTTCGCCGCGCTGGAGCTGGGCCTGGAAGGCCATCTTCAGGGCCACTTCCACGGCCGTGCTGCCGTCGTCAGAGAAGAAGGCCCGGGTCAGGTTCGCAGGCAGTTTAGGACGCAGCCGCGCCACCAGTTCAAGAGCGGGCTCGTGGGTGAAACCGGCGAACATCCCATGGTCGAGCTTCGCGGCCTGGCGTTCCAAAGCGCTCACCAGCCTGGGGTGGCCGTGGCCATGAAGGCAGGTCCACCAGCTGGAGATGCCATCCAGTACCCGTTCGCCATTGGCCAGGAGCAGGTCGCAGCCCTCGGCGCCCACGAGGGGAACCGGCGGATCGGCCTCGTGGACTTTCATCTGGGTGAAGGGGTGCCAGACATGAGCGCGGTCCAGGATGAGCCGGTCGGACCAGTCGGGAGGCAAGGGCGTGGGCATGCCTTCAGTCTAGGACGTGGACCGGTACCGGTAACAATTCCCGAAGCAAGTCCGCGTTCTCCGCGGCGATGTCCAGAGCTGTGCCGTCGGCCCCTGGATTCAGCAGCACAGCCTCGATGCACCAGCCTCGGAGCATGAGTGCTTCCGCGGAGAGCAAGGTGTGATTCAGGGTGCCGAGGCCACCGAGCGCCACCAGCACGCAGGGGATCTTCCAGTCCGTGGCCCAGGCGAGGAAGTGGACCTTGGATGCGAGTGGCACCATGAGGCCGCCCACGCCCTCCAGCAGCAGGCGACCCCCTGCAGGACGCAAGCACCATTTCGTGGCGGCTTGGAGGTCGAGTATTCGTCCTTCCCTCTGGGCAGCGGCAAAGGGAGATAGCGGAGCCTTCAGCAGAACGTGGCTTTCCGCGACGATGCCCGGTCCATCCACAGCGCTGGAGTCAGCTCCGGGATGACCGGGCCGGTCCACACCGGTCTGGAAGGGTTTGCGGTAGGTCACGGGACCGGCCTTCGCCCAGACTCGCGCGATGCAGGTCGACACGAAGGTCTTGCCGACTCCCGTGCCCGTGCCGAGCACCCACAGGGGGCTGGGAAGGGTTTCGAGGTTCAGTGTGGGACCCGGATCGCGATGGGCATCCATGCCGGCTACTTCTTGAGCTGACTCAGCATCTGCCTAGCCTGGGCGGCCTGGTCGCTGGTGGGAGCCAAGGCCAGGATTTTGTTCCAGACCTTGATGGCCTCGTCGGGCTTGTTCAGATCGTTCGCGTAGACAATGCCCATGTTGAACAGGCTCTGGACGTGGCTGGGCTGGAGCCGGTTGGCCTTCTGAAAGGTGGCCAAGGCCTTCTCGAATTGGCCAAGCTGACGGTACATCACCCCCTGGTCAGTGAGCACATTGGGATCATCGGGCTTGAGGGTGAGGGCTTTGCCATAGGCTTCTACGGCCTTCTGGGCCTGGTGAGAATCAAAGTACTCGTTGCCGAGGGCGACCCAGGCCTCGTGGTCCTTCGGATTGACCAGCACAGCGGCTTCGATGCGGGCGATGCGGGCCTGGACTTCGGCGCTGGGAGGACCAGCGGGCACTGGCATGGCGCCGGGAGCGGCGGCGGGCGTGCCGCCGGCCAGAGACGGGGCGGGCATTACGGGAGCGACGTTGGCAGGGGCGGCTACGACTGGGTAGGCCCCATCCTTGGATTCACCACCGAAGACGAAGTACCCCGCGAGGAATCCCACTGCCATCCCTCCTGCCAGGGCGAACATGATGTTGCGGCTCAAGCGGCACCTCCCGAGGATCCTGGGACCCACAGGAATTCTCCCACAAGCCAGGCGTGACGATGAATCCCTGCGTGGGGATTCCAACGGGGAGAACCATCTGCGAGCATGTACCTCCCTTTAACCCTACCCAGGCAACCTGATGCCAGCATCGACCGGACCCACCGATCCTCCTCTATTCCGGGGACGGCTCGGCCTCCTGGTGGTGCTCCTGCTCGGAACAGCCTTGTCCCT
>CAIXHJ010000100.1 GCA_903919165.1 uncultured Holophagaceae bacterium | reverse complement strand
CTCAAACTCGTTGCGGACGACGGTCATCTCGCCGCCCTTGCCGTCCTTGCCCCACAGCGTCTCGGCGGTGAAGGTGCAGTTCAGCATCCGGTCCGCTTCCAGATCGAGGGCCTTTTTCAGGTTCTCTTCGGAGGCGGGGAAAGAGACGTAGTAATTCGTGCGGTCCAGACTGGTGGTGCCATTGGCGTCACCGCCCAGCTCGTTGAGGATCTTCCATGTATCCGGTCGCTCCTTCGTACCCTTGAAGAGCATGTGCTCCAGCAGATGGGCCATGCCCGTCTCGCCATAGTGTTCGAGACGGCTCCCCACCAGGTAGGTGATGTTCGTCGTGGTCGTGGGCCTGCTCGCATCGGGGTAGAGCAGCACGCGCAGGCCGTTGACCAGGTGGTACTCGGTGATGCCCTCTACCGAGGTCACCTTCGCGGGGGCGGACAGGGGCGCTTCCTTGGTAGCCTGCGCTTTGACCGCCGGCTTGGGTGCGTCCACCGCCACCAGAGCCAAGGCCAGAGTCCCGTATAGGGGTATCAACAGTCGACGGGAGAGGGGCATGGTGCCTCCAGGCTGTGAAAGATCCCTCTGAGGGAAGGCCAACAGGTTACAGGAGTCGCCAGGCATGGGCTACCAGCCCATGGAACACCGGGTGTTTCCATCCAGCCCAAGTGACCGCTGACGATGGGGTTCCCACATGGATGGGAGCGTACCATCCGGACCGACGACCAAAAGAATCAACCGTCCCGGGGGAAACATGGTCCTTTTCATGGCGGCCTTGGCAAGTCGGCCTTAGCATGGGGGCGCTGCGAGGTCTCCCATGCAGGGAAGCCGCGGAACGATCAGGAAGATTTTGCTCTGGCTCACCCTCGCCGTGCTGGCCAGCGGGCTGGGCTGGACGGAGGGGGATGCGGTCGAAAAGGTCTGCGTGGCACGGGTCCAGGGCACCATCGGACCGGCCACGGCAAGTTACCTTGCCAGGGCGATCGGCGAGGCGGCGGGGCAGAACGCTCAGTGTCTCATCATCGAACTCGACACGCCCGGTGGTCTCCTCGATTCCACCAAAGAGATCATCCAGAGTTTCCTCCGCTCTCCTGTTCCCACGATTGTGTACGTATCGCCCCCGGGCGCCTGGGCGGGCAGCGCGGGCTGTTTCATCACCATGGCCGCGGACGTGGCGGTCATGGCGCCCACCACCAGCATCGGTGCGGCCCATCCTGTCGGGATCAGCCCCGGCAGCGAGAAGCAGGACGAGACCATGAAGCAGAAGCTGGAGAACTTCACCTCCAGCTACATCGAGACGGTCGCTGCCAAACATCACCGGAACACGGAGTGGGCCAGGTCTTCCGTGCGTGAAAGCGCCGCCATCACCTCGGAAAAGGCGCTGGAACTGAACGTGATCGATCTCATCGCCAAGGACCTGCCCGACTTGCTGAAGCAGATCGACGGACGAGAGGTGAACGGCAGGCCGCTGAAAACGGCCCGGGCCACCCTCATCGACATCCCGATGACGTTCCAGGAGAAGGTGTTCCAGGTCATCGCCCACCCGCAGGTCATGCTGATCCTGATGCTGATCGTCATGTACGGGATCATCGGCGAATTGACCAGTCCCGGCGCGATCCTTCCAGGGGTGGCCGGACTGATCGCCTTGGTCCTGCTCCTGTACCTCGCGTCCATCCTCCCGATGAACATCGCCGGCCTGGCCCTGATCGGCGTGGCGATCGCGCTGTTCGTCATCGACGCTTTTGCCCCTACGCACGGTGTGCTGACGGCCGGTGGCATCGTGGCGTTCTTCCTGGGAACCTTCATGCTGTTCGACCGGAGCGAGCCCTACCTGCGGCTATCAATGGTGTGGATCCTTCCCTCAACAGTGGTGACGGCCCTGTTCTTCATGTTCATCGTCGGTGCGGGAATCCGGGCCCAGCTGCTGCCGGCGAAGGCCGGCGCGGAAACGATGATCGGCCAGACGGGCACCGCTACGGAGCGCATCGACGCCGCAGGTGGCAGGGTGTTTATCGAAGGCGAATACTGGAAAGCGGTGTGCCTCGAACCCATTGAGGCCGGGCAGACCGTCGAAATCACCGCCAGGGATGGATTGACCCTGAAGGTGAAACCCGCGACCACTCAGAAGGAGGTACCACCATGAATGAATTCATGATTCACATCGGGCCCTGGGCCTTCATCATCCTGCTGCTGGGAGGGATCACCCTGCCTCAAATGGCCCGCATCCTGCGCGAGTACGAGCGGGGGGTGATCTTCCGATGGGGAAAGCTCAAGGGCGCCAAAGGTCCTGGATTGATCTTCCTGATTCCCTTCATCGACCGCATGGTGAGGATGGACCTGCGCGTGGTCACCATCGACGTCCCCAAGCAGGAGATCATGACCCGGGATAATGTTCCCGCGACGGTGGACGCGGTGGTCTATTTCCGTGTGGTGGATCCGCAGGCGGCGGTGGTGAAGGTCGAGAACTTCCTCAAAGCGTCCTCCCTGATCGCGCAGACCACCCTGCGCAAGGTGCTCGGCCAGTCGGAATTGGATGAACTCCTTGCCCACCGCGAAAAGATCAACATCCAGCTTCAGGAGATCATCGACCGCCAGACCGATCCTTGGGGCGTGAAAGTGAGCATGGTGGAGGTTCGCGACGTGGTGCTGCCCGACGGGATGAAGCGCGCCATGGCCAAGCAGGCCGAAGCCGAACGCGAACGCCGCGCCAAGGTGGTCAACGCCGAAGGTGAATTCCAGGCCGCCGAGAAGATGGTGCAGGCGGCCGCCATGATGGCCCAACAACCCATCTCCCTCCAGTTGCGATTCCTTCAGACGATGGTTGAGATCGCCAGCGAGCACAACACCACGACCTTTGTCCCGCTCCCCAGCGATCTCTTCGGTCCCTTCATGCGGAAGAGCAGCTAGGAACGCGGCCCCGTCAACCAGTCACTCTGCGAGGAGGGTCTGAAGGTTCCCCTGCCAAGTCGCCCGGAGATCCTCTAGCCTCAGTCCCTTTCCCCGATTGGGTGCTCCCTGCAACAACCCCTGGGCGCTGGGGTGGGGCAGGGCATGGAGGTCTAAGGCGGGGGCATTCGTGAGGCGGCTGAGTACCCACAAAGCCCGCTTGCCGAAGGCGATGACGCGCAGGGGCGAGGTCCGGCTCACTGAGGCGCGCGAGAGTTCAGCCACGAGCCGATCCAGGTTGGCGGGTGTCAGCAGGTCCCGGTTCGAGGGAGCGTGGAAGTGATCGCCGTCCTTCGTGGGGCAGGCGGGGTAGGCATTGCTGAGGGCCGTGCCATGCAAGTGCGGCATCAAGCCCAGCGTCTTGAACCTGACTCCATCCCAGTCGTCCCAGGCCGCTTCGGGGACTTCAGCCCTACCGGTAGCCACAAGGGCTCGGAAGACGGTAATGCCCGCACCATCACCCCAGAAGGGGATGCCGGACTGGTCCGCGCCCCGAGGGCCCGGGGCCTCGCCGAAGAGCATCACTGACACGGGACCCGAGTCCGGGAATAGGGCAGGGATGATGCGGCCTTGGATGCGGGGCATATCCCCAGCCTGAAGGTGGATGAACCCCCTTGTCCAGTGGGCGGCCTCGCGTCAGCGTGAAGATGCGAAACAGAGCCGTAGGAGGATCCCTTGACCGACTTCGTACTCGTCCACGGCGCCTGGCATGGCGCCTGGTGCTGGCGCAGGGTATTGTCTGCCCTGTGGAAGCAGGGCCACCGGGCCTTCACGGTGAGCCTCACAGGCGTGGGCGAGCGGGCCCACCTGCTGTCACCCGCCATCAGCCTCGACACACACATCGAGGATGTGGTGTCCGTCCTGGTCGCGGAGGAACTTGAGGGCTGCGTCCTCGTGGGGCACAGCTACGCGGGGATGGTGATCACCGGTGCGGCAGCCCGTCAACCCCGTCGCATCAGAAGGCTGGTCTACCTGGACGCCGTGGTGCCGCACCCGGGTGAGGCCTGGTCCACGGGCCACCCAGAATCCATTCAAAAGGAGCGCCGGCACCTCATTGCCAAGCTGGGGGTGCTGCCACCACCGGATCCAGCCATCTACGGACTGGCCGGGGCCGACCGGGACTGGGTGGCCCGGCGGCTCACGCCCCAGCCCGGTGGCGTCTACGACG
>CAIXHJ010000099.1 GCA_903919165.1 uncultured Holophagaceae bacterium | reverse complement strand
TTCACCGTGCGCTTCCCCTCGTAGTGGAGGATCGCGCCCTTCTCATTCAGGGCCACGATGCTCCCGTAAGGCATCTCGTGATCCACGATGCCGGCGGCCTGGATGTAAGCGTAGTGGATTTCCAACTCGCTGGCTCCAGCCAGGAAGGCGGCTCTGGCTGCCTGGTGCGCCTTGGCGGCGATGACGGTGGCTTCCTCGATGCACTGCACTTCGTAGGAGGACTTCGTCGTGCGGTGCCAATCGAGGTGGGCCGTGAGCAGCGTTGAGTTTGGTTCGAGTCCTGCCGTTTCGGCGCGGTCGGTCTCGTTGCCGATATAAGCGGCCCGGCTCAGGGCGCCCAGCCGCTTCCAGACGTCTTCAACGGTGCCGGCCTCTTCGATCTCGAATTCGGCTGCCCAGAACGGATCTCCCAGCGGGGACTGCTCGTACCAGAAGTCCTCGGGAGCATAGCGGATCAACCGGGGGCGCTTGCCGGGGTGAACGACCAGCAGGTGATGGGGCCCCGCCATGGGGCACCAGTGGGCGAAATGGGGCGTGGGATGGAAGGGGGCGTCCTGGTCGTCGGCAAAGTGGGTGTAGACCTTCCCGCTGGAGATCACCAGCGTCTCGAAGCCCGTCTGGTCCAAGGCCTCTGACGCGGTGCGCTGACGGTCGGCGATATGCTGGTGAAAAAGCGTGGAGAGTTCGGTCATGGTGGTATCCAAGGGAATTCCAGGGTGTCAGAGGATCGGGAGTCGCGATAGTCAGAGGAATCGCAGAGGCTTCTCCTTCGGAGCGAAGCCATGGCGCACGGCCTTCTCGAAGAAGAGAGCCAGACTCTCCCGTTCGGCCTCGCCCAGGGTGTAGCTGATGTTCTCCGTGAGGTACTCCTGCAGTTCAATCTTGGTCCAGCCGATGGTGCGGCGAGCTTCCTCCACGATGGCAGGGAGCTGGGCCACTCCGATTTCCAGGCTCTTGTGGAAGAAGGGAGCCACTCCGCCGGGCACGGGTAATTCAGGGGCGTCCTGTCGCACCAGCCAGAGGGCGAAGACGAAGGGCAGGCCGGTCCAGCTGTGCCACTCTTCGGCCAGATCGAGAACGAAGAGTCCCTGTCGGGGGGCGCGCATGGCGGCATCGCCGATCATTAGGGCGGCATCGTTCTCCGCCAGCATGGCGGGCAGGTCTGGGCCCATGTCCGCGACAGCGGGGTTGACGCCGTACCGCTCGCGAAGCAACAGCTGAGCCAGTACCACACTGGTGCGGCTGGAGGTATCGAGGGCCAGGCTGCAAATCTGCTCTGGCGGCACCTTGGAAAGAACCACAACGCTGCGCACCCGCTTCGGGGAGGCGATGCACAGCCCGGGCACGATGCGGAGGTCAGGGATCCTCAGATACTCGATGGAGCTGACGATACCCGCATCCACCTCGCCATCCCTCAGGCTATCGGCACAGGCTGAGGGGTAGTGGAACTTCAGGTGGAAATGCTCCCACCCGAGCCCATGCTTGAAACCGTGGTTCAGCGGTGCGGCGTTGAGGTAGTCGATGATGGACAGACGAAAGGGAGCAGCGACCATGGTATCAGTCTAGCGACCCTGCGATGATTCCCTGATGATCCTCTGGCACTATGAGCTGAGCACCCCCATGGGTTCCATGCGAGCCGCCTTCGATGGCCGGGGGCGGCTGCTGGAACTGGCGCTGGAAGGGTTTGATCCTCGCAAGACGAGTCCACTTCCGCCCAAGGAGCAGCGCGAGGCCAAGCGGTTCCTGGATCGTCAGATCGACGCCTATCTGTCCGGCACCCTGCGCACGTTCACGGTGCCCCTGGATCCCCAGGGGAGATTCACGGACCTCCGGATCTGGGACATGGTTCAAGCCATCCCCTACGGCCAGACCCGGCGGCCTTCGGACCTGGCCGCAGCGCTCGGGCTCGAGGAGGAGGTGGTCGTGATGGCCTGTGCCACGAATCCCATAGCTCTGCTCATCCCCGCCCATCGGGTGATCCTGCCGGGGGAAGGTCCTCTGCCGAAGGCGTTGCGGGAGCTTGAATCGGGCCTGGGTTGGCGCAAGCCATAGGATCTGGTCGCAGTTCCGGAGAGTGCGCGACAGGCTCAACAGCCCAAAAATCACGATTCTGACATGCTTGGTTCCATGCTTGGTGCCTTCCATCCAATAGCCACCCCCCCTGGGGATCTGGGTGCAGCGTTTGATGCCGATGGGAGGCTGGTTCACCTTGTTCGGGTCCATGGGATGTCCCCGTCCGCTCCCCTTGATCCGTTCCCGAGCAGCCTCCCTTATCTTAAGCGCCAGTTGGAGGCCTACTTCTCAGGCAACCTCAGGGACTTCAACATCCCCATGCACCTCGAAGGAACCGATTTCCAGCGGCGGGTCTGGAAGGAACTGCAACGGATTCCCTATGGGCAGGCCATCTCCTATCTGGAGCTGGCGCGTCGTCTGGGCGATGAGAAGTGCCTCCGCGCCGCGGCCCGCGCCAACGGTGCCAACCCCATCGCCATCCTCATCCCCTGCCATCGTGTGATCGGATCCGATGGATCCCTCGTGGGCTATGGCGGCGGGCTGGACATGAAGGAATACCTGCTCCGCCTGGAGGGTGTGCTGCCGAAGGCCCCGCCGCAGCCAAGGCTGCCACTGGCCTGGGACTGAAAAGAAATTCCAGCGGCTCCCATCGGAGGACTTCGGGCCTAAGGCCACCTAGCATGGATTCATGCAATGGTCGCGGGAACACCTGTACGAACGGATCCTGGCCAGGGATGCGTTCTTCGACGGCCGGGTCCTGACGGGTGTCCTCACCACCGGGATCTACTGCCTGCCCTCCTGTACCGCGAGAAAACCCCTGATCCAGAACATCCGCTTTTTCCCTGATGAGCCGTCAGCCCTGGCGGCGGGTCTCCGCCCCTGCAAGCGATGCCGCCCCGAGGCGTTCTACCGGGGCGACAATGCGGACCTGGCGAGGCTCGAATCCATCATGGCCCAGGCCGCGGCAGAACCTGCCGCCTTCCCCGGGGCGGAGGCCCTGGCCAAGGCGACCGGCTTCGGGATCACGAAGCTGAAGGACCTCTTCAGGAACCACGCCCAGACACAGCCAACAGCCTTCCTCAAGCACATTCGCATCCAGTCCGCCTGCGACCTCCTCATGCAGGGATCGGTCGATCTGTCAGGCCTGACCTTCGAGGTCGGCTACCAGAGCGCCTCGGGCTTCCATGAAGCCTTTTGCCGCCAGACGGGTCTCAGCCCTGGCGCCTATCGGTCCTTGCTGACCTCGGACTGCTTCTCCCTGAGGTTGCCGTCTGGATTCCGCGTCAGGGATATGCTGGCCTTTCATGGAAGGGATGGCCAGAGCGTCTCTGAACAGGTGAATGGGGCCTGCCTCAGAAAAGCCTTCTTCTGCGAAGGCCGGGCCTCCGTGCTCACCATGAGCTTTGAACATCAAACCGTGCAGGTCTCCCTGGCGGGGGCATCTGGGGCCAGAGCCATGGCCAAGGCCCACCGTGCCGCGCTTCGCCTGCTGGGCTGGCATGGTGATCCATCGGCCTTCGAGCTGGCTCATCCGGACCTGGCCAGGGGCAGGGAAGGGCTGAGAGTGCTGCTTACCCTTGAGCCCTTCGAGGCCCTGGTCTGGGCCATCCTGGGCCAGCAGGTGAACCTGGCCTTCGCCTACGCCCTTCGCCGGGATCTGATCCGTCTGGCGGGTATCCCGGCGTTGGATGGGCTCATCGCCCATCCTGATGCGGCCAAGATCGCTGCACTGAAGGTTGCGGATCTGCAGGCGCTGCGGTTTTCCCGGCGCAAAGCCGAGTACCTGCTTCACGCGGCCGGGGAAGTTTCGGCTGGGCGTCTGCAGATGGAGAATCGGACCACGGCCACCGGGGCAGCCCGGGATCTGCTGGCACTGCGGGGCTGCGGCCCTTGGACTGCCCAGTATGTGCTGATGCGCGGCTTTGGTTTCCGCGATTGCGTGCCCGTGGGTGATGCGGGTCTCGCATTAGCCCTCCAAAGGTGGTTCGGGCTCGACGGGCGTCCAGATGGTTCCGAAACCCTCCGCCTCATGGAGCCCTTCGCCAAGCATCGCAGCCTGGCCACCTTCCACCTCTGGTCCAGCCTGAAAGGAACCCCCGCATGAACGGCATGCAGCGGATCGACACCTCCCTCGGCCATGTCCAGGTGGCCTTCGATGTGGATGGCGCCCTCATCTACCTGGGTTTTTCCGAGCACGAATTCCGTGAACGCCTGCTGGCGAAAGTGACCCGCCTGGGACCCGCGTCACGTCCGGACCTGGACAAGGTAGCTCGCCTGCGGGAGCAACTGGAGGCATATGCCTCTGGGCGCCTGAAGGTTTTCGAGATCCAATTTCGGCTTCATGGAACCCCCTTCGAACAGCGGGTTTGGGCAGCCCTCCAGCATATCCCCTTCGGCGAGACCCGCAGCTACGGGCAGCTGGCCATGGAGCTGGGTGATCCTAATCTCAGCCGGGCCGTGGGTCGCGCCAATGGTGCCAATCCTGTGTCCATCCTCGTGCCCTGTCACCGCGTGATCGGGGCCTCCGGGGCACTCACGGGCTATGCGGGTGGCCTGGCCATGAAAGAGCGGCTTCTTCGCCTGGAGGGTGCTCTCAAGGCGTGACCGTCCGCAGTGGGCCCCGCTCCAGTTCCAACCGCGTCTCTTCTGTGGCGCCGAAGGCGGCCTTCAGCACAGCCAGGCCGCGCTCCATGTCCACGCCACCGCAGCTGAAGAAATCCACCGCTGCGAAGCCATGTTCGGGCCAGGTGTGGATGGCCAAATGGCTTTCCGCGATGATCACGGCGCCGCTCACGCCATGGGGACTGAAGTGGTGGAAGCTATGGGTGACGACGGTGGCGCCGGAGGCTTCCGCGGCCTGGAGCATGGCCGAGGTGACCCGGCCGAGATCAGCCAGGGACGAGGCGTCACAGCCGGTGAACTCGGCGAGCAGATGATGTCCGAGCGCGGTCACGGTCGCCTCGTCAGCAAAGCCACGCACTCCACGTGGCTGGTGAGGGGAAAGAGATCAAGCACCGCGAGCTGGTCCAAGTTCCAGGCAGAGGAAAGGCGCTTCAGGTCCCGGCAGAAGGGCGCCCCATCGCAGCCCACCAGTACAAGCGTACTGGCGCCCGCGGTCGCGAGACGGTCGCAGAGGGCCGGTTCAAGCCCTGTCCGGGGAGGATCCAACAGGATCACATCTTCCGAAACGCCGAGGCCTTCAGGCAACCAGGCCGCGACGTCCGCCACCAGGCACTCCGAGGGGAGCCCGGCGGACTCAAGGTTGCGTCGGGCCCAGGCCACGGCTGTTTCGCTGGATTCCACGAGGACGCGCTGATGGAACCGGTTGCCCAACATCGCCGAGAAGAGGCCTACACCACCGTAGAGGTCGTACAGGGTGCTCCCTTTGATGTCCCAGGACCGAAGCAACCCGCCGAAGGCTTCCGCCGCCCAGGGTGGGCTGACCTGGAAGAAGGCACCGGGTTCGTGGAGAAGCGTGGCCTCGCCAAGGGAATGGCGAATGGGCCCGGTGCTGCGATGCCAGCCATCGGGCTCAAGGGCCCAGGTTCGTCCGCGCTCATCGGTGACCCATACTGTCTCGGCAGGGGTTCCCGTGGACAATTCCCATCGACCAGGGCGCGCGGGCAGGGCGCGGCCTGCGAGGGCCTCCTGGAGCCTGGGAATCGCGTTGGACAGAGGGTCCGCTGCGGCTGGGCAGGTCGATACCGGCACGAGAGTGTGGCTGTGCCGCCGGAAATAACCCAGGGCTGCTCCATCCCAATGGAGCTGAATCCTGTGACGGCGAGCTGTCTCCGGGGCGGGATGCCAGGTCCAGGGCACGGCATCGCCCAGTTGCCGGCGCAGGAGATCGGTCGCCATCTGGCGTTTAAGTTCCTGGGCATGAGAGCCTGCCTCCCACAACTCGCAGCCACCACAGGTTTCGGCAACGGAGCATGAGGCCTGGGCCCTTCGGGGATCGCGGGTGATCCAGCGGGCGACGCGGCCCTCGCCGTGGCGGGTCTTCCAGACGACGTCGGCTTCGACGACCTCCCCTGGGAACAGGGCGAGGGGGGCTTCGAGCAAGAGGAGGCGACCGTCCTTGAACCGTCCCACACCCTTGCCACCCCATGCGAGGCGTTCGATGGTGCCACACCAGCCTTCCGTGCTAGCAGGGGAATTCCGATATGCTGGCGGCACCTTCATCTTCCTGGAGCCTGATTCCGCCTTGCGATTCACCGTGGCCCTCCCACCAGAGCACCGTAGCACCCTCCTGGATCGGGTTGCCGGGGAGATGCGTCGTGCCCTCGTGTTCGTAGACGGGGGACCGGCGGACGTGGTCCTGGGTGTGTCTGGCGAGGGCCTGTTCGCGGGATGTGCCGGGTGGCCAGGGGACGATGCGGCCCTGGCCTTGATGAAGGCGGGCTGGGAGCGGGCGAAGGACCGGCAGTCCATGGAGAGGCTCCACGAAGTGGGCCGGGCCCTGGCGTCCGAGCAGAACCTGGACCGACTGCTGGACTTGATCCTCACCAAGGCCAGGGAACTGCTCAAGGCCGAAGCCGGATCCATCTACCTTCTGACTGGCGAAGGGGACCAAAGGGAGCTGCTGTTTGCCCATACCCAAAATGCAAAGGTGAAGCTGCCTTTCGACCGTGTCGCCATGCCCGTGTCCCGCCAGACCCTTGCAGGGTTCGTGGCTCTCAGCCGGGAGAGTCTCAACATCCAGGATGTATACCGAATTCCCGAAGCGGCGCCCTACCGGTTCAACGACAGCTTCGACCGGCAGGCGGGATATCGCACCAGGTCTGTGTTGGTGGTGCCCATGCAGGATACGGAGGGCGAAGTGCTGGGCGTCCTCCAGCTCTTGAACCGGCTGGAAGAGGACTCAGGTGGCGTAGGGATCTTCTCCGCGGAAGATGAAAACCTGGCCCAGAGCCTCGCCGGCCAGGCGGCAGTGGCCGTGAAGAATGCGCAACTGCGTGAGGATATAGAGCGGCTGTTTGAGGGTTTTGTGGGGGCCTCGGTGATGGCCATCGAGGCGCGGGATCCTGTGACCAGCGGTCATTCGGGCAGGGTGGCCGAACTGACCGTGGGACTGGCCGAGACGGTCAATGCCACGCCAAACGGGACCTATGGCAGCCTGGTTTTCACGGACCGCCAGCTGCGCGAGATCCGCTACGCAAGCCTGCTCCATGATTTCGGTAAGGTGGGCGTTCGAGAGCAGGTGCTGGTGAAGGCCAAGAAGCTGGGTCCCAGCCAGCTGGAGATCATTCTTCAGCGGCTCCGCCAGCGGGAGCTGGAAGAAGCACTGGAACTGCTTTCCCAGGCCTGGCAGAGCGGGGAGCGCTTCGAAAGGGCGCGTTGGGACCAAGTGGTCCGCGACCGCCAGTCCGGGACCGAGCGGCTCATGCAACTTGTCCGCCAGGGCAATGAACCCACGGTGCTTGCCCAGGAGGTGGTTGATGGCCTTGGCCTGTTGGAGGGTCTTACCTACACCCACTGGAGTGGCGAGCGCCGGGCGTTGGTCGGACCGGAATCCTTGGCCAGCCTGCGGATCCGCAAGGGGAGTCTTTCGGAGGCAGAGCGTCTGGAGGTCGAGAGCCACGTCACCCACACCTTCCAGTTTCTGGAACGCATCCCCTGGACCCGGGATCTCTCTGGCATTCCTGAGATTGCCTACGCCCACCACGAGCGCCTCAGCGGCCGCGGGTATCCCCGCCAGCTGGGGGCGCCCGAGATTCCCGTCCAGAGCCGGGCCATGGCCATCGCGGATGTCTTCGACGCCCTCACCGCCCAGGACCGTCCCTACAAGGGTGCGGTGCCCCTGGAGCGCAGCCTGGATATCCTGCAGGAAGAGGCCCGGGACGGGGCTCTGGACCGCACCTTGCTGGACCTGTTCATCGAGGCGAAGGTGTTCCTGCGGACCATCCCTCGGAACTGAGGGTGGAGGGCTTGGCCCAGAGACGGTAGGCTAGAGGATTGGAGTGCCCATGCCCGAACGCGAGCCACGCATGATCGATCTGCAGGGGATCATGGACCTGCTGCCCCACCGTTATCCCATCCTTCTGGTGGATCGGATCCTCGACTTCGAACCCAGAGAATGGATCCGCGGCCTGAAGAACGTCAGCTTCAACGAGGCGGTCTTCCAGGGTCACTTCCCCAGCCGGCCAGTGCTCCCGGGCGTCTACATCGTGGAGGCCATGGCCCAGACCGGTGGCTGCCTGCTCATGAGGGAGTTCGAGGATCGGGCCCGGAAGGTGATCTACTTCATGGGCATCGATGCTGTGCGGTTCCGCAAGCCGGTGCTGCCCGGCGACCAGATGGTCATGGAAGTGAAGGTGATCCAGTTCAAGGGCCGCATCTGCAAGATGCGCGGCGAGGCATTCGTGGACGGCCAGAAGGTCGCCGAGGCTGAATTCATGTCCATGCTGATGGACCTGGCGGAGGGAGAGGGGAAATGAGCGTTCAGGTCCATCCGAGCAGCGTGGTGAGTCCGGAAGCCCGGCTGGGTGAGGGTGTGGTCGTGGGCCCTTTTTCCTTCATCGAGGGCAACGCCATCATCGGTGCCCGCACTCTGCTTCGCAGCCATGTGGCCATCGGCCCCCACACGGAGATTGGCGAGGACAATGACATCTATCCCCACGCCACCCTGGGCATGGGGCCCCAGGATCTCAAGTTCAAGGGCGCACCGACCCGCCTTCAGATCGGCAACTCCAACGTGATTCGCGAGGGCTGCACCCTTCATCGAGGCACGGAGCATGGGGGTGGGCTGACCACGCTTGGGGATGAGAACTTCTTGATGACGGGCTCCCATATCGCCCACGACTGCCATGTGGGCGCAAAAAATATCTTCGCTAACTGCGCCACCCTGGCTGGCCACGTCGAAGTGGGCGACAGCTGTAACATTGGAGCCTTTTCAGCCGTCCACCAGTTCTGCCGCGTGGGTGATCACGCCTTCATGGGCGGCTTCACCGTGGCCACGCAGGATGTGCTGCCCTTCATGAAGACTGCCGGCGCCCGGGACACCAAGAGCTACGGGGTGAACACCATCGGCCTCCAGCGCAAAGGCTTTCCCGTGGAAGTCGTCGAGGGCCTGAAGAAGGCGCACCGGTTGCTCTTCCATGCTGGGCTGCTGCGAGATGAGGCCATGGCGCGGACTGAAGAGGAAGTAGGCCACATCCCCGAGGTTGCCTACCTGCTGAAATTCATCCAAGAGGCCAAGCGGGGCGTGCACCGTGGCTGAACGTCGCCATGCGACCCTTGCCATCATCGGCCTTCCCAATTCCGGCAAGTCCACGCTGCTGAACGCCCTGCTGGGGCAGAAGCTTGCAGCCACAAGCCAGATTCCCCAGACCACCCGGACCCGGGTGCTGGGAGTAGTGGATCGCGGGGATATTCAGTTCGCCTTTCTCGACACACCTGGTATTCACCTGCCCAAACACGCTCTCAATGAACGCATGATGGCTCACGTGGATCAGGCCCTGGAGGAAGCGGATCTGCTGCTGTGGGTGGTTGATGCCGACGACCACCTGGGGACCGGGGAGCATGCGCTGGCGAAGCGCCTCCGCAAGCTGGAGCGGCCCACCTACCTGCTGTTGAACAAGATCGACCTGCTGTCCAAGGGGCGCCTGCTCGAGAAGATCGCGACCTACAAGGACCTGCTTCCGTTCAAGGAGATCATCCCCATTGGCGCCAAGATGGGACTGAACATGGAACCCCTCTGGACGATCCTGGAGCGCGATGCCATTCGACCTGGGTGGCCCTACCATGAAGAAATGTTTACAGACCAGACTGAACGGTCCCTGGCCTCTGAATTCATCCGTGAAAAAGTACTCCGCAAGACCCGGGAGGAGGTGCCTCACGGCGTGGCGGTACTCATCGAGCAATGGCTGGAGCCTGGTCAGGAGGACTATCCCGTGGACCTCGGGCCCGAGGGCGTCTTCATCGCCGCTCAGATCCTGGTGGACCGCGACGGCCATCGCAAGATCCTGCTCGGCACCAGCGGCGAGATGATCAAGGACATCCGCCAGAGCGCCCAGCGTGAGCTGAGAAAACTGCTCCAGCGCCCGGTGCGCCTGGAACTCTTCGTGAAGGTAGATGAAGGCTGGCGCGATCGGCCCGAGCGGCTGGACCGGCTCTCCCTCTGAACCGAACGTGGCGTAGCCTCCTCGCCAGAGCCTCGCTGCGCTGGCCTGCCCCGCAGGCCGCTTCGCGATCCGGCGGTCGGCTAGATCGAGAGATCTGTCGCGCGGTGTTCTGGATCAAGGGGCACCAGACCGTCTGTGCCAGTGACAGAGGCGTACTGGCCCCTGTCCGGATCGAACGCGAAGACCTCGCCGGTCTCGATCTTGTACACCCAGGCGTGAAGATGCAGCATGCCATTGGCCGTGGCCTTCGCCACGGCGGGATGCCGCCTCAAGTTCTCCACCTGGACGAGGACATTTTCTTCGACCGTGGCGTGAAGGAGTTCGTGATTCTTCAGATGGCCATAGCTCTCCCACATGATGCGTTCGGTGGCGCGTGCGTGGGTCAACCAGGCCTTGGTGGCCGGCAATTCTCCCAAATCCCCAGGCTCAAGCAGGGCTTTCATGGCGCCGCAGTTGGAATGACCGCAAATGATGATGTCTTTTACGTGAAGGCTGGCCACCGCGAACTCGATACCTGCGGCCATTCCGCCCATGCTCTCGTAGGGTGGCACCAGGTTCCCGACGTTCCGCAGGATGAAGAGCTCGCCGGGCTCTGTCTGAGTGATCAAGTTCGGGCTGATGCGCGAATCGGAGCAGGTGATGAAGAGGGTCTCCGGCGCCTGGTGGTCCAGCCGCTCGAATAGCTCCTTGTGAGAGCTGAAGATCTGGGTCTGGAATTGGTGAATGCCCTGGACGAGCTTCTGCATCCGAGGATTCTAACGGAAGTCAGATCCTATGTTGAAACTTGGGATCACAGGCTCAAGTGGGCCAGATGCTCTTCCGAACTGATGGGCGTATTCGGTTCGTCGTGGATGACCTTGCCATCCCGGAGCTTCACGATGCGATGCGCATGACGGGCAATATCCTCTTCGTGAGTGACAATGATGATGGTGTTGCCCTTCTGGTACAGCTCTTCGAAGAGGGCCATGATCTCGATGCTGGTCTTGGAATCCAGTGCCCCCGTGGGTTCGTCCGCCAGGAGGATGGAGGGGTCATTCACCAGGGCCCGGGCGATGGCGACGCGCTGCCGCTGGCCGCCCGAGAGCTGGTTGGGCATGTGGTCGCTGCGGGTGCCAAGGCCGACATTCTCCAGGGCTTTCTGTGCCATCCGGTGCCTCTCCACGGGTTTCTTGCCCGCGTAGATCAGTGGCAATTCGACATTTTGAAGAGCCGTGGTGCGGGCCAGGAGGTTGAAGGTCTGAAAGACGAAACCGATCTCCTCGTTGCGGATCTGGGCCAAGTCATCGTCCGTCATGGCCGAGGCCAGCTTGCCGTTCAGTTCGTAGGTCCCGTCGGTCGGCGTATCCAGGCAGCCGATGACGTTCATCATCGTGGACTTTCCCGAACCGGAGGGTCCCATGATGGCCACGTATTCCCCGCGGCGGATCTCCATGGATACCCCGTCTAGAGCCCGCACTTCCATGTCACCCATCTGATAGAACTTGGTGATGTCGGTGAGGCGAATCAGAGGCGCATCGGTCATGGAATCCTCAATCGACCCTAACGGGGTTCTCCCATCTTCGCAGATGTGCCTGAAGTGGTTTAGGGCCTTGTCCCAATTCCAGCTACAATCCTGGATTCGTCCTCGTTCCAGCTGGCAGGTTCTGATTCCCGATGATTGCATCCTTGATCCGCGCCCTGGGTCGGCCGCTGTTGCGGTTGCGTTACCGAATCCAGCTGGAAGGGGTCGAATCCCTGCCGAGCCAGGGACAAGGGGGCATCCT
>CAIXHJ010000098.1 GCA_903919165.1 uncultured Holophagaceae bacterium | reverse complement strand
GTCCCACCCCGCGCCATCCATGGCGCGGCGGTCGCTACCCCAAGGACTGAATCGCCCGCACCTTCATCTCGCCCCGCAGGGTCTCCACAGCTTCGCAGGCGGCGAGGGCGGCGCTGAGGTTGGTGAGGCAGGGGATCTTGAGGCGCAGGGCCTCCTTGCGGATGGAGCTCTCGTCGAAGAAGGCGTCGCGGCCCAGAGGCGTGTTGATCACCCATTGCACCTCGCCGTTCTTCAACAGATCCACCGCATTGGGACGACCCTCGTTCACCTTGAAGATGCGGCGCACCTTGAGGCCGACAGACTCCAGTGTCCGCGCCGTGCCTTCCGTCGCGCAAAGGCCGAACCCGAGCGACACCAGCCTGTGGGCCAGCTCCGGCAGCCGCGCCTTGTCCGCGTCGTTCACCGTGAGGAAGACCGTGCCCGACAGCGGCAGCGGAATGCCCGCGGCCAGAAGGGCCTTTGCATAGGCCTCGCCGAAGGACTCGCCGATGCCCATGACCTCGCCGGTGCTCTTCATCTCGGGGCCCAGCACCGGATCCACGCCCGGGAACTTGGCGAAGGGGAAGACCACGCCCTTGACCGACACGGCCCGCGGCACGCCATCCGTGATGCCCTGCTGTTTCAGGCTCTGGCCCAGGCCGACGCGGGCGGCCACGCCCGCCCAATCCACGCCCGTGGCCTTGCTCACGAAGGGCACCGTACGGCTGGCCCTGGGGTTGGCTTCCAGGCAGTAGGCGATGCCGTCCTTCACGGCAAACTGCAGGTTCATGAGCCCCAGCACGCCCAGGTCCAGGGCCAACTGGCGGGCGTAGCCCCGCACGGTCTCCAGAATGGCCTCGGGAACGCCTAAGGCGGGGATCACGGCGTAGCTGTCGCCGCTGTGGATGCCGGCCTCCTCGATGTGGGCCAGCAGACCAGCAATAACGACGTCTTCGCCGTCGCAGACCACGTCGATGTCCAGCTCCTGCGCGCCATCCAGGAAACGGTCCAGCAGTACGGGCTGGTCCGTATTCACCGCCACGGCCTCGCGCATGTACTTCTCCAGGCCCGCGTCGTCGAAGACCACGGCCATGGCCCGGCCCCCCAGCACGAAGCTGGGACGCACCATCACGGGATAGGCCAGACGGTGGGCCACGTCCTTGGCCTGCTCGAAGCTGGTGGCCATGCCCCAGGCGGGTGCGGGGATGTCCAGGCGCTTCAGCGCCTGGCCGAAGCGCGCGCGATCCTCCGCGTCGAGGATGGCGTTCAGGGGCGTGCCCAGCAGGTTCACTCCCGCCGCATGCAGGGGTGTGGCCAGCTTCAGCGGCGTCTGGCCGCCGAACTGGGCGAAGACGCCCAGGAGCTTGCCGCCCGCGCCCTCGCGATCCACTACGGCCTTCACATGCTCGTAGGTGAGAGGCTCGAAGTAGAGCCGGTCGCTGGTGTCGAAGTCGGTGCTGACGGTCTCTGGATTGCAGTTGATGAGGATGGCCTCCACGCCGCTGGCGCGGATGGCCTCCACCGCCTGCACGCAGCAGCAGTCGAACTCCACGCCCTGGCCGATGCGGTTGGGCCCGCTGCCCAGCACGATGGCCTTGGGCCGGTTTGTGGGTTCGGCTTCGCTGCACGATTCCCAGGTGCCGTATAGGTAGGGCGTCTCCGCCTGGAACTCGCCCGCGCAGGTGTCCACCCGCTTGTAGCTGGGGCGCAGGCCCAGGCTTTCCCGCCGCGCGGCGACCTCGGCCTCGGAGCCCGAACAGAACACCGCGATCTGGTTGTCCGCGAATCCCGCGCGCTTGGCCTTCTCCAGCAGCTCCTGGGGCAGGCGGTCCACGGGGAAGCTGCGCAGGCGGCCCTCCATCACGACGATCTCCTCGATCTCGCGCAGGAACCAGGGTGTGATCTTCGTGAGGCGGTGCAGCTCCTCCACGCTGTGGCCGGCCTTCAGGGCGTGGTAAATCCAGAAGATGCGCTGGGGCCCGGGGATGAGCAGATGCTCCTTGAGGCGGCCCAGGTCCAGCTTGCCCTCCAGGGCGCCGGAGATGCCGCGGTGGCCCTCTTCCAGCGAGCGGACGGCCTTCTGCAGGGCCTCCTGGAAACTGCGGCCCAGGCTCATGACCTCGCCCACGCTCTTCATCTGCGTGCCCAGCACCCGGTCGGCCTGGGGGAACTTCTCGAAGGTGAAGCGGGGCATCTTCACCACCACGTAGTCCAGCACCGGCTCGAAGGCCGCCTTGGTCATGCGGGTGATGGTGTTGGGCAGTTCCCAGAGGCGGTAGCCCAGGGCCAGCTTGGTGGCCACCCAGGCGATGGGAAAGCCCGTGGCCTTGGAGGCCAGCGCGGAACTGCGGCTCACGCGCGGGTTCATCTCGATGACGATGATGCGGCTGGTCTCCGGTTCCAGCGCGAACTGGATGTTGGAGCCGCCGGTCTCCACGCCCACGGCGCGGATGACGGCCAGCGCCGCGTCGCGCATGCGCTGGTACTCGGGGTCCGTGAGCGTGAGCGCGGGCGCCACGGTGATGCTGTCGCCGGTGTGGATGCCCATGGGATCCAGGTTCTCGATGGAGCAGATCACCTCGACGTTGTCGTCGAGGTCGCGCACCACCTCCAGCTCGAACTCCTTCCAGCCCAGGATGCTCTCCTCGATGAGCACCTGCTTGGTGGGGCTCAGGTCCAGACCCCGGGCCACGATGATCTCGAACTCGTCCACGTTGTAGGCGATGCCGCCGCCGCTGCCGCCCAGGGTGAAGCTGGGACGGATGATGGCGGGAAAGCCTGTGAGCTTGAGCAGGTCCCGGGCCTCGCCCATGTTGTGGGCAAAGCCGCCACGGCAGGTCTCCAGACCCAGGTCGTCCATCAGCGCTTTGAAGAGCTGGCGGTCCTCGCCGCGCTTGATGGCCTCAGGCTGGGCGCCGATGAGCATGACGCCCGTGCGCTCCAGCAGCCCGCTGTCGTGGGCCTCCATGGCGAGGTTCAGGGCTGTCTGGCCACCCACCGTGGGCAGGATGGCGTCGGGCCGTTCCGCCTCGATGACCTTCTCCAGCACACCCAGCGTGAGGGGTTCGATGTAGGTGGCGTCGGAGCGGCTCGGGTCGGTCATGATCGAGGCCGGGTTGGAGTTCAGCAGGATGGTGCGGATGCCCTCCTCCCGCAGGGCCTTCAGGGCCTGCGTCCCCGAATAGTCGAACTCGCAGGCCTGCCCGATCTGGATCGGCCCCGAGCCCAGCACCAGCACGCTTTTCAGATCTGTTCGCTTAGGCATGGTGGTACTCCTGCAGCAGCGCCACGAACCGCTTGAACGCTGGATGGGCGTCATGCGGGCCGGGCGAGGCCTCGGGATGGTGCTGCAGAGAAAAGACCGGCAGTTTGGTGTGGCGCAGGCCCTCGATGGTGCCGTCGCTGAGGTGCCGGTGGGTGACCTCCACGTCCTTCGGCAGACTCGCCTCTTCCACGGCAAACCCGTGGTTCTGGGCGGTGATCTCGATGCGGCCCGTCATCAGGTCATGCACGGGCTGGTTGGCCCCGCGGTGGCCGAACTTGAGTTTGAAGGTACGACCCCCGAAGGCCTGGCCCAGCAGCTGGTGGCCCAGGCAGATGCCGAAGATGGGCAACTTGCCAAGACAGGCCTCAACCTCTTTCTGCATGCCTGGCAGGGCGGCGGGATCCCCCGGACCATTGCTCAGGAAGAGGCCGTGGAAGCGCCTGTCCGCCAGTTCGGTCGCAGGCGTGTCCCAGGGGAAGACCTCCAGATGCAGGCCGGCGCCCACCAGCTGGTTCAGGATGCTCAGCTTGATGCCTCCGTCCAACACGGCTACGCGGAATTTGCCACCCGGATTCAGCTCGTGGCGGTCCCTGCAGCTCACAGCGGCGCAGAGGGCCTGACCCGTCATGTCCGGCAAGGCCTTCGCCTTGGCCACGCCAGCCTCGAGACTGCCGTCGATCTCCGTCCAGATCAGCGAGGGCTGGGCACCCTGATCGCGAAGGTGCTGGGTCAGGGCCCGGGTGTCGAGATCGGTCATCACGGGGATGTGGTGGCGCTTGAGCCAGCCTGCCAGATCGCCCTCGGAACGGGCGTGATCGGGTGCCAGGGTGAGTCGCCGGCAGAGCAGGCCCGTGGCCCAGGGCCGCGTGCCCTCGTTGAGGTCGGCGTGGATGCCGTAGATGCCCTGCTCGGGGAAGGTCATGCAGACCATCTGCCCCGCGAAGCTCGGATCCGTGAGGATCTCCTGGTAGCCGGCCATGGCCGTGGTGAACACGGCCTCGCCGCCCCCGCCGAACCCCAACGGCGCCCGCCCCCGGAAGATGGTCCCATCCTTCAGGATCAGGTGCGCGCGCATGTGCCTCCCCCAGTCCGATGGCTCTGCAAAAACCCCGCGAGGGCCAAGCCGTCGCGGGGTCGTGAGAATGACGTCGGCCCTTCAGGACCAAGGTGAGTGTAACGGTCCTAAAAATCGAGGATCAGCCTTTTTGTTCAAGGGGAAATCCGCCATACTGCTCCTTTGTTTCCGATGTACGTCGCACTGTTTCAGCCACACTGATTGGCATGTGGACCGGGGACGACATCTATTTCATGAAGCTCGCCCTTCTGGAGGCCGAGATGGCGGACCGCCTGGACGAGGTGCCGGTGGGCGCGGTGCTGGTGTCCGAAGGCGCCCTGCTGGGCCGGGGGTGCAACCAGCCAGTGAAGCTGAATGATCCGACCGCTCACGCCGAGATTCTGGCATTGCGGAGCGCCGGGGCCTGGACCAAGAACTACCGTCTCACGGGCGCCACACTCTACGTGACCCTCGAGCCCTGCCTCATGTGTTTCGGCGCCCTCATCCATGCCCGGGTGGGCCGAGTGGTGTTCGGCGCCGCGGATCCAAAGGTGGGCGTCAGCCGCTGGCTGGACACTCTGGACGGTGCGGCCCTCAACCACCGCTTCGACTTCCACGGTGGCCTGCTGGAACCAGATTGCAGGGAACTGGTCCAATCTTTTTTCAGAAGGCGACGCTAAGTACGGTGCCATGCTCATACCATGCCACTCCCTGTTGCGACAGTGTCGGCACCCCCGCCCATGGCCGCCCAGAATCTCCTGGCGGGCATCCTCATGGCCCTGGCTTCCCTCCTGGCCCTGCTGACCCTCGCGGCAGGGCTGCGCTCCCGGAGGAAGGGCCTCGCGAGCACCCAGGCCCTGGTGGCTGCGACCTTGGCCCTGCTGGTCTGCTCTGGCTCCCTCGCGGCTCTCTACGCAGGGTGGCTGAGCCGGGCTGCGAGCCTGACCGGCCTCGAAGTTGCGATGCTGCTCCTCGCCACAACGCTGGGGTGGGCCATGCTCAGCTGGATGTCGGATTCACGAAGGATCACTGAGGCGGCCCAACTCGCGGCCGCCGCTCGCCAGGCCCATGATCTGGAAATCCTGATGCAGGAACGGAACGCCGAGCTCTCGGCGCGGCTCAGGGACCTTGATGAGGCGCGCCGCTCGGCGGAAACGGCCAACCAGAGCCTCCAGCGGGCTATGGATCAACTGGAGCAGGTGGCCTCCATGGACCAGCTGACCGGGGCATGGAACCGGCGACGCTTCGAGGAAGCCGTGCTCCCCGAGATCGCCCTGGCCCACCGGCGGCGTGACCCGCTATCCCTGCTCATGTTCGACCTGGATCATTTCAAGC
>CAIXHJ010000097.1 GCA_903919165.1 uncultured Holophagaceae bacterium | reverse complement strand
GACCTGGAACGCGATGAACCACCGACCCTGGCCATTTGCGGGGACCTGGTTCAGGCACTGCGTGAATTCCGACTCTATGGTGCGATCACCCGACCTGACCAAATGCCGCTGTCAACGCATGTTCCGGATCCGCCCCCCCCTGAACCGGCCCTGACTTCGGTGCCCGTACCGGAGGACTTGCCAACAATTCTTACGGACATTGACGAAGTGGCACCCGTGGCCGAACGCCTACTGCCAACGGCCTCTGTGGCGAAACCACCCATACAGATGCAGGAATCTCAAGTCCTTTCGGCCAGCCCCTCGGCGCAGGAGCAGATGTACGGCTTTCCCGGTGGTCAGGATGGTTACGCGGCGCTTCCCTGGGAGGCGGATCGCACCCTCAGCGGCTGGGTGGTTCCCCCGCCCCCGAATCCAGAACGAAAGCGCGGGATGGTGCCCACTGAACAGCGGACCTTCTTCTGGGAGCTGGCAGGGCTGCTGAGTCAGATCCTGAGTGCCTCGGCGGTGGCGCTCTGGATCGAGGTTCCCGAGGAGATCCGGCCCATCCTCGTCTACAGCATCCTGCCCCTGTCGCCGGACCTGCAGCAGCAGATCCTCGCCCATGCCACCTTCCACCTGCCGAGCGTCCTGGAGCAGGACCTGCGGCTCATCACCAACATCGATATCGTCGAATCCCCGGAGATCCACGGTGCCTTCTCTACCTATTTGCCGCTCCTGCTCAACGAGACGGCGCACGGGCACGACCTGTTGATGGTATTCCGCCAGGAGGAGCATTCCTTCTCCCTCTCCGAGATCGAAGTCATCCAGAAGCTGGGACGCATCCTGGGCCTGCACCTGCAGGAGGCCCGCCTCCACGAGCGCTACCATCACGCCTACCTGTCCGTGAGCCACCGCATCCTCCAGTCCAGCGAAACCAGGCTGCCGAGCCTCCGGTCCCACAGCCTCGCCACCGCCCGTCTGGCACGGGATCTGGCACGGAGCCTCGAACTTTCCACCGAGGAGGTCGAGGCGGTCAGCATCGCCGCCATCCTGCACGATGTCGGGCTGCTGATGCTGGACCCGGCCATGCTGAGCAAGCCGGACCTGAACAGCGAGGAGTTGAAGAAGATCCGCAACCATCCCGAACTGGCGGCAGTGTTCCTGAAGGATCTGCGGTTCCCCTTCGAAGTGTTGAAGATCATCCGGCATCACCACGAACGGTGGGATGGACGAGGCTATCCGGATGGCCTGATGGAAACCGCCATCCCCGTGGAGAGCCGCATCATCGGCCTGGTCGAAGCCTACGAAGTCATGACCAGCGGGAAAAGCTATCGGCACTCCAAGGGATACCGCCAAGTGCTGGAGGAACTGCAGAACGAATCCGGGGCCCAGTTCGATCCCAGGATCGTGGAAGCCTTTTCCGAACTCATGGCACGAAAGGGTGAGTGAGGGTAGTACCCTGCACCCATGGAGCCTCCATGACCTTTGCCAGGTCCCAGCGTGGATTCACCATGGCCCTGGCCCTGGCCATGGCCGTGGTGATGGGGCTGATGCTCATGAAGACGGCTCCGGCCGTGAGTGCCGAGGTGCAGCGGGAGAATGAATCCGAGTTGATCTTCCGGGGTGAAGCCATCGCTGCCGCCCTCAGGATCTATTCGGCCAAGACCGGACGGTACCCCACGAACCTCGAGGAGGTGATGAAGGTCCGTCCCCGCATCCTCCGCCAGAACTACCAGGATCCGATGACCCCCGGCGGTGAATGGGACTACATCACTCAGGTCCAGCCCGGGGCCTCCGGCAACAAGGAAGGGCTCCCCATCGTGGGCGTGCGCAGCAAGAGCCCTGTGAACGGCATCCACATCTATCAGACCAAGGAGTTGGTGCGGGATTGGCAGTTCAGCGCGGTTCAGAACCTTTTGGGCGTCCCCGATGCCATCGGCAATGTCCCTGGCCTGCCCCAGGCGGGTGCTGCTGCGGCCATACCTGCCACGCCTGCCACACCCACCCCGCCGAAGCAATGAGAGTGCGGGTGCCCTGGAAAGCCACGGCCGTACTCATCCTGTCGGCCTTGGCCCTGTCCGCCCAGGATGTCCAAGGTTGGGCGAGGCGGCTGGAAAGGCGGGGTGTCACGGTCTCAGCGGGGTTATGGGACGCCGCCACCGGGAAGGCCCTTGAACGCCACCACGATGACCTGGCCCTGGTGCCCGCCAGCACCACCAAGGCCCTCACGACCTACGCTCTGCTCAAGACGCTGAAACCAGACTTCACCCTTGAGACGGAAGTCTGGGGGGATCTGAAGGACGGGGTGGTCCAGGGTGACCTCGTCTTCAAGGGCGGCGGGGATCCGCTGCTCACCAGCGAGCGCATCTGGATGTTGGCCCAGGCACTCCGGAAGCAGGGTATCCAGCGGGTCACGGGCAACATCCGCCTGGATCAGAGCGCCTTCGATGGCCAGCGGGAGCCCCAGGGTTGGGAGAATACCTCGGAGGACACGCTTCCTCCTGTGCTGCCGCTTTCGGTGAACTTCAACCGGGATGAGGATGGCCGCATGGTCAAGGATCCGGAACGCCAGTCCCGAGAGATCATCGGGAAGCTTCTCCAGGAGACGGGCATCGCCATTGAGGGTGGGCCCGGAGGATCAGGGGCGCCACGCAAGCTCCTGAGCTGGACATCTCCCCCCCTGCGGTACCTGGTGATGGACATCAACAAGTGGTCGAACAACTTCATGATCGAGATGCTGGTGCGAGGGTTCGGCGCGGGATCCTGGCCCCGGGGCGTCAAACGGATCCAGGAGTTCTACCGCTCGTCCTTCAACCTGGGACCCGAAGACGTGTGGATCACGGATGGTTCGGGACTCAGCAAGGACAACCTCCTTTCTGCCCGCACCCTGGCCATCATTCTGCGGGGCGCCTTTCACGACTTCGAAGTTGGACCTGAGTTCGTTTCTTCCCTGAAGATCATCGGGGGCGAGCCCTGGAAGCTGAGGGTGAAGGATGCCAACCTCACGCGTCGGGTGCGCGTCAAGACAGGCCACCTGGACCGCGTCACCAGCCTCTGCGGATACCTTCAGACCATGGATGGGCAGGTGCGCGTGTTCGCTATCATCCTCAATGGTCCCGCCCACGATGAGGACGTATGGGAGCAGGTCTCCCGTTGGGCTAATTAAGGACAGTTCTCTTCTCGTTGTTGATCTCCAGGTTCTGGTGGAGGATGAGAGTTCAGGTGTTCCCGGAGATTCCCGTGGACCTGCTCCTTGCGGACTGAATTCGACGGGGCCGAACCCATGAACAAGAGGGAAGGTGCGGATGCGCGAGGGCTCGCCGCCCTGATCCTGGGCGCCTCCCTGCTGGGGTTCGCCGCCATGCTGGTGCGCTGGGCTGCACCCGCCGGACCGCTGGCCGTGGGCTTCTACCGCATGGCGATCGCCCTGCCCTTCGTGGCGTGGATGGCCCGGGGGACGGGCCGCCCAGTGACGGGCCGGGCCCGGCTCTGGGCGCTGGTCGCAGGGGCCTGCTTCGTCCTGGACCTCTGGGGATGGCACACGGCTCTCCACCACACCAGTGCCGCCAACGCGACCCTACTGGTCACCCTGGCCCCCATCTGGGTGGCCGTAGTCTCCGTGCTCTGGCTGGGCGCCCGGTTACGCCGCCGGTTCTGGGCCGGTGTGCTCCTGGCCCTGGCCGGTGCCCTCGTGCTGGGATTGGCCAAGGGCGCCCGCTGGGGCAGCGGCTGGGGGGAACTGCTGGGTGCCCTGGCATCCCTGGCCTACGGAGCCTTCACCTTGGCCCTGGGACGGGCCCGGCAGGAACTCAGCGCCCCCGAGGCCCTCTTCTGGGTGGTCCTCTGCTGCACGGTCCTCTTCGGCGCCCTGGGCTGGGTCCAGGGTGAAACCTTCACTGGCTATCCGGCGAGATCCTGGTGGGCGCTGCTGGGATTGGGGGTGCTGGTCCAGGTGGTGGCCTGGTGGTTCATCACCTGGG
>CAIXHJ010000096.1 GCA_903919165.1 uncultured Holophagaceae bacterium | reverse complement strand
ATCACCGTGGCGTCCGGAAGCTCTCTCAGCGCGGCGCGTAGGGGCGCTTCCAGCGCATCCAGGTAGTCCGGATCCGTGGCGTAGTGGTCCACGCCCGGCAGGAGTTCCATGCCGGCCTTCGCGGCCTCGATGACCAGCTCCCGCAGGCTCGATCCGGTCGTGGCGCGGCAATCGTGGGGGTAGAGCGTCACGGGCACGAGCTTCCGGATGCCATCACGCTTCAGTGCCTTCAGCAGCCCTTCGGCCCGCGGCGCCGCGTATCGGAAGCAGAGCTTCACGGGTTCCGTGCGACCCGCGGCGCGGAGGGCCGAGCGCAACGCCGAGGCCTGGAAGGCGCTCTCACGCAGCAGGGGTGAACCGCCGCCAATCTGCGCATAGCGCGCCTTCGCACCGGGAGCCCGCAGTTTCGCGATGAGCTTCGAGAAGGGACCCTGCAGCCAGGCCGGGCCCGGCAGCTTGATCAAGTCCCGGTCGCCGAACAGGGCCGCCAGGAACGGTTCCACTTGATCCAGGTTCACCGGACCGCCGAGGTTCAGGAGCAGGATCGCCGTATCTCGCATCATCCTCCACCTTACGCGAGTGTCGATGGAACAATCGTCACGGAACTCTGGACGGGGATTGTCTGGACAGGAGATGAACCAGGGGATGACGGCATCCCATAGACTGTCTTCACATCCGGAGTCCCCGTGTCCCTGTCCGCCTTCGCCGCCCTGCCCGATGACGCCCGGCTCTGGTTGCTCGCGCTGTCCCGTCCCACCGAGGCCTCTGTGCTGGCCCCAGACATGGAGGTTCTTCTGGGCCGCTGGCGGCACAAAGGGATCCATTACCAGGGGGCCTGGACTCTCCTCGAGCACCGCATCATCGCCATCGCAGAACCCACGCTCGCCTCTCAGCCTTCGGGCTGCGCCATCGACGGCATGCTGCGTGGCGTAGCCCAGATCGTCGCCAGGCAGGGCATGGCCCTGGAGGATCCCCAGGCGGTCATCGTCCAGCTCGAGGATGGCATCCACGCGATCCGCCGATCAGAGCTTGAATCGCGGCTTTCCGCTGGCACCCTGGCCGGTGCCACGCCGGTTCTCGACCTGGCCCTGCTCACCCTTGGAGACCTGCGCCAGGGCAGGCTCGAACGCCCCCTGGCCGGAACCTGGATCGGGAGGAAGTACAAAGTTCAGGCCCCAGTCTCCACCGGGGCCTGAAGCGATTCAACAGACTAGAAGATCGATTCGCCCGGCTTGCGGCGCCACGCTTCGGAGCGTTTCTGCCCATCAGCCTTGGGCTTGGCGTCCTTGGCGGCGGCCAGGGTCTGCAGCAGCGAGCCGCCCATCTTGGAGGCCACGTTCTTGGCCAGGGCAGGAGCCGCCTGAATCACCGGGGCGCTCACGGGACCGGAGGCCTGACTTTCTGGCGCGGAGGACTTGGCGGTGATCTCCTTCAGGCGCTTCTCGTACCAGACCTTCCGCTTGGGATCGATGATGCGGATGTTTCCAGCCTTCTCTCCCTTCT
>CAIXHJ010000095.1 GCA_903919165.1 uncultured Holophagaceae bacterium | reverse complement strand
CTGCTGCTATGGGGAGCCGTCATCCTGGCCATCTGGAGCGCGATCTCCTACTTCCACGATTTCTGGAAAGTTGTGGGACCGCGGATCATGGCCGAGAATAGTCACTTGAACGGACCTGGGGACGCTGAATGATCCGCAAATACCTTGTCGCAGGCATTTTCACTTTGCTCCCGCTCGTCGTGACCCTGTGGATTCTGGAGGGAATTTTCACCGCCCTGGTGGGGATCTTCCGGGGACCGCTGACCTGGGCATCGCATCAGATCCATGTGGCGGATCCACCCACCTGGGGGCTGGCCCTATGCTCGGCCCTGGCGACAGTGCTGCTCCTCCTGCTGGTGGGTGCGCTGGTCGGCAACTTCATGGGCCGTCAGCTGCTCACATGGTTGGACGAGTTGATGATGCACGTGCCCGTGGTGAAGACCATCTACGGGGCTACCCGTCAGCTGATGGGAGCCATCCAGTCGGGGCAGGGAGGCAGCTTCAAGGATGTGGTGCTCGTGGAATGGCCAAACCCCGGATCGTTCACCCTTGGCTTCGTGGCCAGCCGGGACTGCTCATGGGCCATTCCCGGCGGCCAGACCATGATCGCCGTCTATGTCCCGACCTCGCCCAACCCGACTTCCGGTTACGTGGTCATGATGGAGGCTTCCAGGGTCCGACCGGTAAACCTCAATGCCGATCAGGCCTTGACCTGGGCCGTGAGCGGTGGAGTGGTGGTGCCGGACACTCCACGGGACCGATGAGGCGTCATTTCCCGGAAGCTATCCTTTGAGGCGAAGCAAGTCGGGTTCCAGGATCAAAACAGCATCGAGGAGGTGGATTGGTGAGTGTATTGATTTGGAATCCCGAGTGGGAAACGGGCATTCCCTTGATCGACCAACAGCACCGTCAATTGCTGGGGCAATTTGAAATGTTGCTCGTGGCGATCCGCGAGGGCAACCCCGGCGACCAGATCCCTCCACTTCTCGCCTTTCTCTCCGACTATGTGGAATCCCATTTCTCCACGGAAGAAAAGCATATGCAGGCGACCCGATACCCTGGATTCATAGACCACAAGGTGATCCATGACGACATGCGCGTTCAAGTGGCAAAGCTGGTCGATGACTACCAGAAGGACCCCTCGATCATGACTGTGGAGGTCTTTGATTTCCTGACTGACTGGCTGGTCGGCCACATCAATGAACATGACCGGAGCATGGCCCGCCATATCGTCTGGTTCGAAGCCAGGGAACCGAGGATCTCCTCGTGAGCGGAGCCTCCTGTTGAGTTCCGCTCCGGAATTCCAGTGGATGCCCCTCGCGGGCAAGCGGATCCTGGTCACAGGCGCCGGCAGCGGGATCGGTCGGACCGCAGCGAGGCTGTTCCGGGAGCGCGGGGCGGATCTTGAATTAGTGGGGCGACGCCTTGGTGCCCTTCAGGCAACCCTTCCGGATGCGCACCACGTTCCGATGGACCATGCAGATGAGGCTGCGGTGGCTGCCTTCGCCGCCAGGTGCAGGCCTTTGGATGGGATGCTCCTGGCCGCAGGCGAGCTCAGGCCTGGTTCGGTCGAGGGTACCCCGACTGTTGATTTCGAAGCCATGATCACGGCCAACCTTCGCGGACCATGGCTCATGGCTCATCACCTGGGGCCAAAGCTTAGGGAGGGAGGCAGCGTGGTCCTCGTGGGTTCAAACATCGCCCTTCGTGCCATCGCGGACAGTGCGGCCTACAGCGTGGCGAAGGCGGGCGTTCACATGCTGGCCAAGGTGTTGGCACTGGAATGGGCGGCCAGGAGGATCCGCTGCAATGCCATCGCGCCTGGGCCCATCCACACGCGCATGGTGGAAGCACGCCTGGCCGCCAGCGCCGATCCAGTGGCGGATCTGGCTCGGCTGGCAAGCGTGAATCCACTCAAACGTCTGGGCACTGAAGCAGAGGTGGCCGCTCTTGCCGCGCACCTGCTTAGTGATGAAAGTGCATGGACGACGGGGGCCGTTATCGCGATTGATGGGGGAGCGGACGCTGTCTATTAGTGTGGTGTCCCGCGAAAACCCGGATCATCCTCCACACTGAGACACCACACTTGGCAGGGGTTTGGGGGAGGCTCCAGGTCCACGAGCACTTGCGAGCGGGAGCACGCCCTGTGTGCGATACCTGGATGGTAGTGCCCCCAAAGGGGGGTGACAGATCCGGCACGCCTGCGTTCCAGATCGCCAGAGGGGGCCATGCCCGATGACCATAGATCCCAGACAACGCAAGCGTTGGCTGGGGGAAGTGTGCTGGCCCTTCCCGACGTTGACCCCGCTAGTTCAGGGCCAGCACACTAGCCCCGCTGGCCAGGCGATGT
>CAIXHJ010000094.1 GCA_903919165.1 uncultured Holophagaceae bacterium | reverse complement strand
CTCGCCGAGCAGCAGCTCACTGCGGGAATACCACCTCATCTGAACAGCTCCTGGAAGCAACGTCGGCCATTCTCCCGGGTTTGGGCGGCGAGGCTCTCCCTCGTCACGCCACGGATCTCCGCGGCCCGTTCAAGCACCCGCATCAGATCCGCAGTGCCGTCGGTTTCCAGGAGCAGATGAGTGGCATCCACCGTGCGGAGCGATTCTCTCACCTTCGAGCGATCGGGTTTCAGGATGTCGCCGGAGAAGGAAAGGAAAACGCCCATGGATTGAAGCTTCCGTGCCGTCTCGGGGCTTCCGGCATAGGCATGCACCATGGTCCCCGCTGGGGGGACGCCTTCCTCTCGCAGCAGGTCGAGGATCCGCCCCCAGGCGCGCACCACGTGCATGGCGAGGGGACGGTGGAGGTCATGGGCCAACCTCAACTGGGCCCGGAAAGCGGCCTCCTGGGTCAACCGGTCCGTGTCCTTTCGCGCGAAATCCAGCCCGCATTCCCCCATGCCCACAGGATGGGACCGCAGCAGGGATTCCAGCCTCGGCAACCACTTCGGGGAGGCCCCTTCAACAAACCAGGGGTGCAGGCCCAGCATGGGGATGACCCGCTCATCGGATATCGCGTGGGCCAGCACCGCCTCCCAGTCGGATTCGCAGGTCCCGCATACGACCCTGGGATAATCCGGTTGGCGAGAACCCGCATCCAGAAGGTGGCCGTGGGCATCGAAGAAGGCAGTCACAGGACTAGTTTGACTCCGGTATGGCAGCCATCACAATGACCGTCACTTCAAGGGGTGCGGGCCTATCAAGCGGGTGATTTTCGAATGGCTTTCTTCCTGACTTCCAGCCTTTTTGGAAACGTGGGTTTCTTCAACAGGTCCGCCACGCTCGTCAAACGGAAGGAATGCTCGACCATCTCCATCACATCGTCCAGACGGCGGTGCAACGCGCACAACTCCTCCCTGTGCTCTGGGAGCTTCAAGGGGCACTCTAGGATGCGGCTGATGGGATCCACCGCCTGCACGACCTCGTAGACACTCAACTCCGATGCGGGTCTGGCCAGGCTGAAGCCACCACCGAGACCCCGCTGGGAATTCAGGAGGCCCGCACGGACCAGCTGCTGCATGACCTTGGACAGGTAGCCGGCGGGGACCTGCGTGGTAGCAGCGATGGTCTGAAGCGGGCTCGGCGAGGCTGGGTTTTCTGCCAGATAGACCATGGCGCGCAGGGCGTATTCGGAGGTCTTGGAGATCATCGGTTCACCATAATTGGATAATTGGGCCTTGACATCCAATTTAATCCCTTTACCCTTTAAAGTGCAAGGCCAAGGTCCCACCCACTCTAACCAAAGTCCTGCCCTGGAAGGCCTCCGGCGTGCCCGTCGGCGGTCCGTTTCTCCTCCTTCACGAGGCTGGGGTCGGCCTGTCTTCCCAGAGGAGCAGCAGTGAGCCCCGTCTCGACCACCCAAAGCATTGGTTCTTTCGTCGTGGAGCGCCCCTCCCGTTCCAAGGTATTCGAGCGCTTTGGCCTCGACTACTGCTGTGGTGGCCACCTGAGCCTCGAAGAGGCCTGTGCCAAGAGTGGGGTAGAACCAGCCGGCGTCCTCCGGGCCCTGTCGGAGTCCGATGCCGCCAGCCCAACGGACGATCCCGCCCCTTGGTCGCAGGACCTCGCGGCCTTGGCGGACCATATCGAGGCGACCCATCATGCCTACCTGCACGAGGAGCTTCCCCGCATGCGCGGGCTCGTGGAGAAGGTGGCCAAAGCCCATGGCGAGACCGATCCGCGGTTGATCCAGTTGAACCAGGTCTTCCAACGCTTCCAGGAGGAGATGGAACTGCACATGGTGAAAGAGGAGCAGATTCTCTTCCCGCTGGTCCGTCGGATGGCGCAGGGTGAAAGCGCCGCCTTCTTCCATTGCGGGAGCGTTCGAGGGCCGGTCTCCGTCATGCGGCACGAACACGATGCGCACGCGGTGAACCTGGGCCTGATCAAGGAGCTGACGGAGAACTTCGCTGTTCCCGACTACGCGTGCAACACCTACCGCGCCATGCTCGATGCACTCCAGGAACTGGAGCAGGATCTGCACCGCCACATCCATAAGGAAAATAACATCCTATTCCCAGGCGCCGAGGCCCTGGAGGGGTAAGCAAACCAGCGGACCCCAGGCAGTTTCTCCACTTGACCTGGCCAAGAGGTCCGCTCTACTCATCCTTGCCTGGCCACTTTCAGTCCTATGCCTTGTGGGAAGGAGCAGTCGATGCCATTCAACCTTGACAAGATTTGCCGGCAGTTGGTGACCCAGGCACCGGACGCGATCGTTTATGCAGATGACCAAGGTGTGATCAGGCTTTGGAATGCCGGGGCCGAACTGATCTTCGGCTATACGGAAGACGAGGCGATAGGGAAGAGTCTGGACATCATCATTCCTGAAAATCAGCGCAAGCGGCACTGGGATGGCTACGGACAAACCCTGGCCACCGGTGTTACTCGATACGGAGCCGGCAGCTTGTTGTCCGTGCCGGCGATTCGTAAGAACGGCTCCCGGCTCTCTGTCGAATTCACCATCCTGCCTTTCCACGGCGAAGCGGGCAAGATTGTGGGAATGGCCGCCATCATGCGCGATGTGACCACCCGTTTTGAGGAGATGAAGGCCTTGCGCAAACTGGTCGCTGGAGCACAGTGAATCCCCTGGAAGCAGGGGCGTCATCAGGCTGGTGGTCCCGGCGGGAATTGAACCCACGACCGACGGGACCCGTCTGCAAGGCAAGCCAGAAGGGCGCAGTCCGAGCAGAAGCACAGCGCGAGGCGCTGTGCGATCCGGGGTGGTCAACCGTTGGGTCGGCGCGAGGCTGGTGGTCCCGGCGGGAATTGAACCCACGACCTACCGCTTAGGAGGCGGTCGCTCTATCCGCTGAGCTACGGGACCCACGGCAGTAGCACTCATTCTAGCCTCATCTTGGGCCCATCGTGAAAAGCCCCTCTGCGCATCCTGACGGACGGCAAGGGTCGGTGGAGCGCAGATCAGCGATGAAGTTCCGAAAGCAGTTCATCCAGGGACACGCTCACGATGGCCGTGGCCCTGTCACTCATGGCGTAGGGGAGGATCAGCTCGCGGCCATGGATCAGGGAGCCGCAGCTGTATACGACATTGGGCACATAGCCCTCTCTTCCATTGCCTTCTGGCATCAACAGGGGTTCTCGTAGGCGCCCGATGACCCTCGTCGGATCATTCAGATCGAGCAGGGCCGCCCCGATGCAGTACTTGCGCAAGGGGCCGACGCCGTGGGTGATCACCAGCCAGCCCGCCTCGGTTTCGAGCGGTGAACCGCAGTTGCCGATCTTCACGGATTCCCAGATCTCCGCAGGATGCATGAGCATCTTTGGATCACTCCAGTAGTGCGAATTGTCCGAGTACATGATGAAGAGATTTTCGTCGTCCTGCCGTGAAAGCATGGCGTAGCAGCCATTGATCCGCCTCGGGAAAAGCGCCATGCCTTTGTTCTGGACGTCCGCACCGTTGAGGGTGAGTACTCTGAAGTTCAGGAAGTCATGGGTCTCGATGAGCTGGGGCAGGATGGCGTGTCCGTTGTAGGCCGTATAGGTGGCGAAGTAATTCACGGTGCCATCGTCGTCGGTGAAACGGACGAAGCGCGCGTCTTCGATGCCGTTGCTCTCGTTCGCCGAGACGGGGAAGATGATGCGCTCGCTCATGGGGAGCTTGGGCGAGAAGTGCATCTCGTAGTTGGAGTCGGCCAGCCATTGGATGCAACTGAGCGTGTTGGTGAGCCCCTGGGTGACCGGCAGGGTTTCCCGCCGGATGCGGAGCAAGCTCTGGTACAGTTCGCTCCGCGTGAAGCCCTCGCCGAGGGGTTCCATCACCGCCGCGGACGCACCGTTATCGAAGCCCATCTCATGAAGCTTCACGACGAACGGTGTTTTCTTGTAGCTGGGATTGGGGCTCAGCTCTGGCACGGTGACGAACCGGGAAATGGGATCCAGGCGGATTTCACCCTCGGGATCGATGAGGCCAGTGCGGAATTCGATGGAGGAGATGTGCCCTTCGCCGGTGGCCCGCAGGCTCATGATGAACCGGAGGGCACCCTTGGAAACGCCCTCCTGGTCTGGATGGGGCACGATGGAGGGGTTGAAGAGCGCGGCGGATTCCAGTGCGTACTCGCCGGAAAAGAGGGCGCCGATGAGGAGTTTCCGCGCCTTTGAGAGGGGCCGTTCCGTGAACAAGTGCGGGGACACCTTCTCGAAGTTCGCGAGCAGGGGCGACTCGATGTCCACATGCCGGTCGTCGAAATCCTTCAGCACCGCATTCAGATCACGCACGGTCTCCTCTTCGCTCAGGGCAAGGGCGCGACCGATGATCGTCGTGATGCGATGGGTGCTGGTGGGGATGAAGGGGCGGAGGATGACCCGAGCGCTTTCGGGAACCAGCGCTATTTTGTGGAGTCGAAGGTGGATTTGGCTCATCAGGCGCGGCTCAGGGGGTGTGTGATGAGGTGCCCTGCAAAGTTCATCTCGGCGAGGGAAAGGTGGAAGGCGAGGGTGGATTCTGCACCCTGGTTCTCGCTGACCCGGTCCTGGTGCAGCCCGTCGCTGCAGCCCCCGCTGTTCGAATCGTACAGCGGCTGACCCAAATCGTTGCGGCCAAGGAACCACTCGAAGGCCCGTCTTGCCTCTTTGGACCAAGCCACGTCCTGGGTCGCCCGGAAGGCTTCAAGGCAGGCGGAAACCATGGCCTGTGCCTCCACAGGCTGCTGATCGAAATCTGCGCGAGCACCGCCCCGTTCACAGAATCCGTTGCTGCCGATGGGCCGGAAGTGGCCTGCCTGGGTCTTTTGCAGGGAGGCGAGCCACCGCAGGGATTTGAGCCCGATGTCGAGCGCTTCGGAATGGGGCATCCATTGACCGCTGAGGAGAAGCGCCTGGCATAGGCGGGCGTTGTCGTAGGAGGCGATCCGCTCGAACCAGGGCCAATCCTCCGTGGCGCAGGCCTGCCATAAGGCCACGAGCTTCCCCGTCATGACAGCGCAGGCGGCTAGCACCTGGGGATGGCCGGAGAAACGGCCCAGGTATTCGTGGATGCCCAACAGAGTGAACGCCCACGCCCGGGGTGAGGTAAAGGAATCCACCGTGGGCAATGCACGTTCGAAAAGTTGCGCGGACAACCGCTGGTGTCCCTCATTGCGGGAGCGCCCCGCACAGATGCCCAGGGCCCAGAGCGCACGGGCATGGCTGTCCTCGCTACCGGCTTCCTCCAGCCACTGCCGCCCATGGCTCATGAAGTTTCGGAAGCGATGGGTCTCCTGGTTCAAGGCAGCGGAGAGGAAGGCCAGATAGCTCGTGGCCTGGCGATCCAGGAGTTCTTCAGGGGGGCGGCCGCCGAGCTCATCCAGCAGGAGGCAGAGGATCAGGGCGCGGGCATTGTCATCAGTGCAGTAGCCTTCCTGGAAGTTTGGCACATTGAAGGTCGCGTGCTGGAAGATGCCTGTGCCATCACTCATGCGCACGATGTGGTTGAGTCGGAGGGGGGGCAACTCATAGGGTCGGCTGGCCAGAGTCCAGCCAGCAAAAGCCTTACGGGGGGCGGACTTGCGATCGGCTCCCGCCCGCTGGAAGGATTCGAGGTAGCGTTGGGCCACCGCGGGCCAGATCATGCTCCGCCCGATCTGGTAGGCCTTCTCTCGCGTCTGTTGCAGGCGGACCGGATCATCGAGGAAGGTGCACACGCCCTCGGCGATGGCCTGTGGATCCCGGAAGGGCACCAGGATGCCTCGCCCATCGGCGAGCAGCTCCTGGGCGTGCCAATAGGGCGTTGACACCACGGCCTTACCCGCACCGAAAACATAGGCCAGGGTGCCCGAGGTGATCTGGGCCTCGTTGAGATAGGGCGTGAGGTAGATGTCCGTCGCTCCGATGAATTCTTTGAGGTCATCGAGCGAGACGAAGCGGTTGTAGAAGATGACGTGTTCCTTGACCCCGCGGGTCTCAGCCAGTCTCTCCAGCCCCAGGCGGTAGCTTTCACCATCGCGGGCGACCAGATGGGGATGGGTGGCCCCGAGCACAAGATAGACCACGTTCGGATGTCGCTTCACGATCTCGGGAAGGGCCTCGATGACATACTCGATGCCCTTGCCCGGACCGAGCAGGCCGAAGGTGAACAGCACCATGCGGCCTTCCACGCCCAGCTGGGACTTATAGAAGCTCGAGTCGATGAAGGGGATGTCCGGGATGCCGTGTGGGATGAGATCCACCTTGACGTCCGGAACGCCGTAGGTGTCGCGCAGGATGTCCGCACCCTTCTGGGCCATGACCACGAGGCGGTCGCTGCGCCGCACCAGCTCTTCCATCACCTTCTGCTGCGCGGCGTTCGGCTCCCTCAGTACTGTGTGCAGCGTGGTCACCACGGGCATCCGGACTTCCTTGAGGAGGGCCAGCAGGTGGCTCCCGGCCGACCCGCCATAGATGCCGAACTCGTGCTGGACGCAGAGGACATCCGCATTGTCGAAGTTGAGGAAATCCGCTGCGCGGCGGTAGGAATCGAGATCCTTCTCGTCCAGCTCGAAGCGCACCCGGGGTGGGTATTCATAGGCGTCGAGGCGATCGTTCACTGCGCCGGCGTAGCAATGGGATCCGGGCACCGCACCGGCCACCGCTTCGCAGAGGTCATGGGTGAAGGTGGCGATGCCACAGAGCCGGGGCAGAAACCCGCCCAGGAACGCAATGCGACCCGGCAGAGTGGAGTTCATCAGGTGGTCCCTCGCATTCCCCGCAACACGTCGCCGCGCGCCCAGTTGCATAGAATCGATATTACCACCCCGCGCCAAGGTTCTTGGGATGATGGAGACCCACACCGAGGTCTCCATGTCCCGCTCGCAGCTCAAGGACGAAGTCTTCATGAACATGGCGCTGGAGCTGAGTCGGCTCGGCACCTGCTGCCGTCTCCAGGTGGGAACGGTGCTGCTGCGCGCGGATGGCGGCATCGCGGCGGCGGGGTTCAACGGGGCGTTGCCCGGCATGGCGCATTGCACACCGGAGACCTGCAAACCGGGCCAGCGCTGTCTGCACACCAGCCATGCGGAGGAAAACGCCCTGGGTTTCTGCGATGGGGCGGTAGCGACGGCCTATGTCACGCATGAGCCCTGTCTCACCTGCTGCCGCGCCCTGGTGCGCCGCGGCGTTAGGAGGGTGGTGTTCCGCCATCCCTACACTAGCATCGCGGACCAGGAGCGTACTGAACGCCAGGCCATCCTCGACCACTTCGGTGTGGCCTGGGAACAGCTCGACAGCCACTGAAACAGGGGCTTTCCTAGATGCCGCCGTGTTCCCAGGACGGCACGGGATCCGAATTGATGGCAAGCTCGGTGCCGTCATCGAGGATGAGCATGGGCGGATCCCCTTGGCGCAAGTCGACGATGGTGCGGCCCATCAGCCGCTCGCGGCGACCATGGTGCCAGGAAATGCCCACGGGGTAGGTCCGGCGGTAGGCATCCAAAGGCCCCTCCATCCAATGGCAGAGCCTCTCCAGGGCCGACTGCAAAGCGGGCTCGTAACCCTTTGGAGGCACAGGATCGAGGCCTGCGGCCAGAAGGAAGGCCTCGGAAGCTTCGCGGTCGCCGAGATCCTTTACGACCCACTGGTGGGACGCGGGAGAAGGGGACTGCCCCGCGATGATGACAGGGCGATCCGGGTGGATGCCTAGCCAGAGGGAAACGCGACCACAGGGACCGATGCCCTCGAAGTCCAAGGGCAGCTGGGCGTCGTCGTGGAAGACCACGGCTCTCAAGGGCAACCACTCGAAGGTCTCAGCCACCTTGGCCCCCACGGGCCCTGTGTGCTCCCGGCGGATTCTGGCCACGGCCTCCGCGAAGGTCTGGCGAAGCCCGGCTAGGCTGAGCACACCTTCAGGCAGGCCCAGGGCGTTGAGCACCAGGGGCGGCTCGTGCCAATCCGCGGCCAGGGCCGGGACAACCTGCTGGAACAAGATGAGCGCCGGATCCCAGTCCCAATGCCGGGCTGGGTCGTAGCCGAGTTCCCGGCACATGTCGAACCAGGCGCGAGCCGGGGCGGACGACCCTGGAAGGAAGATGGACCGTCCGTCCAGAAACAGTTCGCAACTTGGACCGCCGGCCGTGTCTCTGCGTGATAGGCCAAGCTCATGACGGCCCAGGGTGGCCAGGGCGGTCTCATGGTACGGGTGATCCTCCTGCCGCAGAACCTTCAGCGGCGCTCCGAGGATCCATGCGTCTATGGCCATGCCCAGCCTGCCTCCAAAGCAAACCTGGGTCACCTGGGATCCGCCGTCAATGCCTTGATAAAAGACCCTGTGGTTCATTATCGATTCGTTGGAGGGTCATGCCCGGGTAGTAGTGCTGGAGGATCTGCTCGAAAGTGGCACCCTCCAGGGCCATGCCATTGGCGCCGGTCTGGCACATGCCGAGACCATGGCCCCAGCCCCGGCCATAGAAGACCCAGCGGCGCTTGGCCCCTTGTCCGACGGTGAGCCAGCGGAAGACGTTGTCCTTGAGGCCCAGCAAGCCCCGGATGTGCATGCCGCGAACCCGATGCGACGCGCCCAGTGAATCGATGAGCGTGAAATCAAGGACCCGGCCTTGGTCGTTGTACTGGGCCTTCATGTCCCGGATTCCCGGCACCTTGATGCGTTTGCGCACCATGGCCAGCAGCTCCGATTCGGTGTATTCAACCCGCCAGTGGGCCATGGGGTTGTAGCGGTCCCAGGCCGCGCCATCGGGGTCGAGTCGGCGCACCAGGATCTGGACGGGGCCCTCCTCGCCTGGGATCCACTTCAGCCGATCACCGACCTGGATGTCGGCCTTGGGGATCAGCCGCAGGCTGCCGTCCGGAGCCTCCTCCACCAGCAGCAGAGAGGCCGCCAGCGGAAGGGGCTCAGGCCCGCCTCGCTTGCGTCGCACCAGCCGGTCCATCAGGAGGGCTCCCTCTCCCGGTGTGAATGGCTCCAATTCTTGCCACAGGCGCCCCAGGGTCTGAAGGGCCTGCCGCAGAGTCAGGGTGTCCTTGGAGGCCCAGGAGGAAGCCGAGACCACACCGCGCTGCGTGAGAAAGGCCGCCAGGAGGCGATCATCCGGCAGGGAATCAGGGAGGAAGTAGGCCGCGTCCTGGGGGCGTTCCTGCCCCTCGACGATCCGGTGGAATCCGAAGGCCCGCGCCAGAGTAAGGGTGAGATTCCCTTCCTGCCGGAGGGGTTGGATCTCCAGGGCCAGGCGTTGCAGGAGGATCCGCACGGGCCCCGCTAAATCCCCCGGGGTGGCGGGCTTCGCCAGGCGCTCTCCAGAGAGCCATTCGGCGGGAATGGCGACGGAGGCCAGGCGCAGAAGCTCCCAGCTTAGCCATGGCTGCGAGCTTTCTTGTGTGACGGTCATTCCTGAGGCAAAGGGTAGCGTCAGCGGCTTCGCCGGGTAGCAGGGAACGGCGCGCAGATAGGGTGCGTCGCCCCCGAAGACGTCGGCCACATTGGTGGTATGTCCCCCGCAATTGGCCATGAACAGGGCCTGGATGGGCTTGCCGCCATAGGTGGCGAAGAGCCCTTCGGTCTCCTGGACCGCGCGGTCCGTGAGCGACTGTTCGCCATCGCGCCCACCGTAGACCTGGTCGGCCACCGTATCGCCCATGTCGAAACCATCCGTTGCACGCTTGCCGCGGTTGGCGACCGCATAGGTCCGGGCGGCTACCGCCTGGGCCTTGAGCGCTTCGACATTCGGAAATTCCCAGGCTCCCATCTCCTTGGGCACGACGCCCCGCAGGTAGGTCTCCAGATCCAGGGTGTTCACCACGGTCAGGCGGCCCTGGGTGTTGGGGAAGATCTCGATCTTGCCGCGATAGCGGCCCTTGCCCTGGAGGGTGGTGAGTTCGCCCAGGGGTTTCAGCCACACACCGTCCGGAGGAAGGGCCCGACGCTCGTAGTGTTCCGTGACAGCGTACAGGGCCCGTCCCTTGCGAGGCTTGCTGGACCGGGATTCCGAAGCCACCCACAGCTCATCAAACCCCAGGTCCTGGAGCTTCTGAAGCACGGGTTCGGCCTTGCCTGTCTCCACGAAATGGCCAGTCAGGACACGCCAGGAGTCGGCATCCGGGACCTTCACACGGTCTGGAGCTTCGCCCAGCTCCTTCAACTTCTTCATCAAGGCTGCCGCCTCGGCGGCACTGTGAGCTCGCCCCACCTGGATGCGGTACTCGGTGGTGGGATCTGATACGCCGCGACTGTCCCACCAGATGCGCAACTTCTCATCCGCAACCAGCTTCATCAAAGGTTTTCCGATTCGGTCGCAGACTTGGCCGCCGCCTTCCAGCGAGATGATCCATTCCGTGGCCTGGGTGTCGAGGCCGATCTTCAACGGGGGCTGCACAGCGATGGCGGAAACAGCCGACAGGATCAGGGCAGGGATGAGAAAAGGCTTCATCCGCTGGATTGTCCCACGAATGGCGCGAGGATCGCCCAGCGGCGGGCACGCAGAGCCTCGGCGTCCAGGAGGACGCCACCCGCGCCTCTGCGATTCAGCAGCAGGCCGATGCAGGAACGGTCAGAAGGTCGGTAGAAGAGTGCGGGGCCGGTATAGCCCAGGTGGAACCACCAGCCCGAGGCAGGTCCCTGATTCTCGTCCAGAGGCGGGGCGGCGGGTGCGATGCCCTCGGAGGAATCCTCGAGAACCTGGAGGCCGAATCCAGACGGAATTCTGGCCAACAGCTGTCCAAATCGACCAACACCCGCAAAGGCCACCTGGAGGCCCAGACCCCATCGGGTGCCGTTCTCGCCTCCGGAGCTAACCACAGCCATGCGGTCGGGCCAACCGGAAGCCACCCACCGGGCCAGGGCGGCACACAATTGAGGGGCCACGGTGCCGAACCCAGCGTGGCCCTGCATGCCTGCCCTTGCATTGCAGTCATGGGGCAGGCTCCCATCCCGGGCCGGAAGAGGTGCTTCAGTGGCCAGGGCCCAGGCTAGGGCATCGGGGCCATCTGGAATCTCGGCGGCCATGCTCAACCAGGGTGCGGGATTGAGGCCTCCGGCCTGGCCCAATTTCGCGAAAGGAACCCCCGTTTCCAGTTCCAGCAGTTCGGCCAGGAGCCGGTAATTCAAGTCCGAGTAGGTGCTGAGGCCCGGCGAGGCAGGGCGGAGCAGAGGGTGCTCTGGCACAGGCCGATGCAGCTGCATGGCCACGGATTCGCCCGTGAAGGGCCGCCAGGGCGGCAGGCCGGAGCTGTGGGACAGCAACTGTCGCACCGTGAGGGGACTCTCGCGGTCGTGGAAACCGAGGGCCCATCGGCGATCGGCATCGAGATCCAGGAAGGCCAGCGCCAGCGGAGCTGTCACCAGGGGCTTGGTGAGGGAGGCGAGGTCGTAAAAACGACTCACGACCTGCCTATCTCAGCCAGGCTCCTGGCGACAGCCTTCTGCACTTGGTCTGCCACGCCCATGGCCTCCTGGCCCTCTTCCCAGGTGACGCCCTCCCCACTGCGACCCAGGCAGGCGGCGTGGAAGGCTTCGATTTCTAGGCGTAGCGGCTCACCTTCCTCGATATCCGCGGTCTCGGGCTGCACCTGGGGCCCGTCTGGGCCCATGACAAGACGCAGCAATTCCAGCTTCTGGGCCGCGAAGTCGAGGCTGGCGTACTCCTTGTCGCCGAAGGCCCGCAGGGTGCGTTCTTTCTTGCGAGCCACGCGGCTGGCTGTGACGGTGGCGAAGGCTCCGCCCTCGAACTTCAGGCGCGCGTTCACCAGGTCCGCGTAGGGGGTCAGCACGGGCACCCCCACGGCCTCTACATCGATCACGGGCCGGCCCACCAGGGCGCGCAGCAGGTCGAGATCATGGATCATCAGGTCCATCACCACGTCCACCTCCAGACTGCGGGCAGGGAAGGGCGAGACGCGCACGGCTTCGAGGAAGCGGGGCTTGAAGCCGCGCTCGCGCAGGGCGGTGACAGCGGGGTTGAAGCGTTCGAGATGACCGACCTGAGCCACGATTCCCGGCTTCTCTGCGCGGGCTTCGGAAAGAGCCTTCAATAAGGCCATGCCCTCGTCGAGTGTCGCGGCAAGGGGCTTCTCCATCAGCACATGCTTGCCTGCCTGGAGGGCCTGGAGGCCGAGGGCATGGTGGAATCCTGTGGGCGCGGCGATCTGCACGGCGTCCACCTCGGTCAGCACCTGATCCAAGGCAGCCACCCAGGGAGCGTTGAATTTCGCGGCGATCTCGGGACCGCGCACGGGATCGGGATCCACCACGGCGGCCAGAATGGCATCCGGCGCAGAAGCCGCGATCCGGGCGTGATGCTGCCCGAGGTGTCCCACACCGACAACGGCCACGCGGAGCTTGGACATGGCTTCCTCCCCACGAACCCAGCCTATCAGGGGTGCTACCCTGAAGCCTTCTCCCTGAGGCGATCATGAATCCGAAACTTGAAGCGGTGAATCTCGTCAGGTGGTTTCACTTCGTGGCGATGTCCTTTGGAGGTGGCGCCGCGGTAGTGGCCCTACTCCTATCGGGGTTCGAAGAAGGCCGGGAGGACCTCCAGGGTCTGGCGGCGACGGTCTGGGCCAAGGTGGTGGCCTGGTCCTTCCGCCTGGCCTTCCTTGCGGGAATCGCTCTGCTGGTGATCCTCATGCAGAATGGCCAGAGTCCCTTCAAGGCGGGCATCTACTTCCATATCAAGCTGACACTGGTCTTCATTCTCCTGGGGCTCTCGGAGATGACGCCCAAGGCGCTGGCGGCGGGCAGGCGGGGCTCAGCCCTGCTGGTGGTGGTGCTCTTCCTGGCGGTGGGGTTCACGGTGTTCAACAAAGGACTCTTCCGCAAGGACGCACCCAAGATTGCTCCCGAGCCGGTAGCAGCAGCGGTTTCCGCGCCGGCCCGCTGATTCAGTCGCCGCCAGATCTCAGCAACGTCCTTGCCTGCGCCAGAGGCGCAGGAATAACTCTAGGCGCCGTATGGCGCCCAGAGCCTGTCTTCGCCTAAAGTCGGAACCCTAATCTTCGGGTTCCTCGTATTCGCCGTTGTGCCACACATTCTGCACGTCATCGTTATCTTCGAGCAGGTCCACGAGTTTGAGGAAGCTAGCGAGCTTGGTGCCTTCAAGGGCGGTGCTGGTATTGGGCGCCATGATGAGTTTGGCCGCGATGACCGGTAGCTTGGCGACGTCTACGGCATCCTTCACGGCCTGGAATGACTCTGGGCTGGTCTTGATGACCCAGGCGCCGCCCTCCTTGGCCACGTCGTCGGCGCCGGCCTCCAGAGCGACTTCCATGACCTTGTCCTCGGAGACCTCGGGTTCAACCACGATCTGGCCCTGCTTGGTGAACAGGTAGGCCACCGAGCCCTGGGCGCCTAAATCCCCGCCGAACTTGGAAAAGTAGCTGCGGACCTCGGGGGTCGTCCGGTTCTTGTTATCGGTCATGGCCTCGACGAGGAGGGCCGCACCGCCAGGACCGTAACCCTCATAGATCACTTCCTCGTAGGTCACGCCCTCAAGCTCACCGGTGCCCTTCTTGATGGCTCGTTCCCAGTTGTCTTTGGGCATGTTGCTGCCCTTGGCCTGGTCCACGGCCAGGCGGAGTCGGGGATTACTGGCCACATCGCCGCCACCGAGGCGCGCGGCAACCGTGATCTCCTTGAGGATCTTCGTGAAGACCTTGCCGCGCTTGGCATCAGCGGCGCCCTTCTTGTGCTTGATGGTGGACCATTTGCT
>CAIXHJ010000093.1 GCA_903919165.1 uncultured Holophagaceae bacterium | reverse complement strand
TGCCCCAAGGCGTCTGGGCCGAGAACTGCACGGTCTGGCCGGCAATCAGGAAGGGGGCGCTGGGCTGGATGGTCATGGTCCAGTTCACCGTTCCGGCACGGTCGCCGGACTTGTGGCCTCCGCCACAGCCCATGCCGAGTGCCAGAATCGGAGCCAGGCTGAAGCAAAGGCAATACAGAAAGCCCAGGTAAAGGTTGAAAGCGGTACGCGGGGTTGGCATAGGGGCTCCTGAACCGCCCGGTATTTCTTGGACAGATGGTTGAGTGTATTCACGCGGCGGCCCCGGCGCCAAGGAGGTCCTGACGGACCAGTGCGGGAGGCCGGTGGTTGTGTCGTTCGATGAGCCACTGGTGGTTGTAGAGATCGCGGAATTCCTGGAGGGCCTGGTTGAGGTCCTCGATGTTGGCGAAGGTGTGGATCCAGAGAAGCTGCTCCTTAAGGGTACGCCAGAAGCGCTCGATGCAGCCGTTGCCTTCGGGGGCACGGACGAAGGAGGGACTGGAGTCCATGCCGAGGAAGCGTAGTTCGGCCTGGAAGGCTCTGGAGATGAACTGGCTCCCGTTGTCGTGACGCAGCTTGAGGCCGGCAGCGATGGCCTTCCCCACCCCGCCAAAGCTGGCCCGGCAGGCCTGGTGGAGGGGCACGATGGCCTCGTATCGGTCGGCCTTGAGGGCGGCATGGATGCCGAGCAACTCGCAGGTGCAGTGGTCGTAGATGCCAAAGATCGTGGCCTGCTGGCCATCGAGCAGCATGGTCGCGGTGGCATCCGTCCCCCACATTTCGTCAGGAACCATGGTGGTGATCGTGCCGTCGTGGGTCCTCGGCCCAAGGGTCCGACGAGGCTTGCCGGGCGCCTGGAGGTCGTGCTCCCGCATGAGGAGGCGGATGCGTTCCACATCCGCGCGGGTGCCCCGGTAGCGCAGGCGGGCGTAGACTTTCCGGTAACCCTCGCCCATGAAGGGCGGGTCGGTGAGGACTTCGCGGATGGCGAGAAGCAAGTCGCTGTCGGGTACCAGGGGCTTGGGGCCGCGCTTCTGGAGCGGCACAGAATCCCCACCGTCCCGCCGGGCGTAGACCGTGGAACGGGGAATCCGCAGTTCGTCGCAGACGGAGACGAGGGCCGTGGGACGAACCAGGGAAGCGGCCACAGCCTCGCGGATCACTTCCGCTTCCCGGGGATGAAAGGCAGTTCGTATCCCCGGAGCTTGGCGGCCTGCCGGTGGATCTCCAGGCGCATCTCCCGGTCACCCAGGAGCTGCTTCAGGCGGGCAATCTCCTCGTCGCGGGAGTCGGGATCCCTGGACTTCAGCCCAGAGAGACCCGCACCCAGAAAGGCCTCCTTCCAGCCCGCCAAGGTGGCCGCCATGACTCCGAGTTCCCGGGAGAGGGCATCGAGTTCCTCTCCCCGCAGGAGCCGGAGCACTGCCTCCGCCTTCCGCTGGGAGCTGAACCGTCCCTTCCCGCCACGCCCGGTAGGGGCAGCTCCAGTCGGCCTACGGCCTCCTTCCGCTGCCCCTACCGGCTGGGTTTCTTCCTTCTTCTTCATTGGCACCTCTCAGGGGATTGTCCCCAAATGGGTGTCCAAGGGAATACCGGGGCGGTGGAAGTTCAGCCCCGCTTAAGCCTTAGCGCCCTTTATCATCAGCATGATTTGACCTTTAAAAACTCGATTATCAATCT
>CAIXHJ010000092.1 GCA_903919165.1 uncultured Holophagaceae bacterium | reverse complement strand
GCGATGCCGATGGAGAACAGGAGAAAGGAGATAAGGAGGACCGCGTTGAGGCTGACCATCACACTCGCTCCGTTTTAGCCAGGACCACAGCACCGACCAGGGCCACCAGGAGGATCACGCTGAGGATCTCGAAGGGCAGGAGAAAGTCCGAGAAGAGGCCGCGGCTCAGGGCCTGGGCGTTCTGCCGGGCCACGCTCAGTCCCTGGGTCAGTTCAGGTCGCAGCACCAGCGCATCGGGGGAAGCCACTCCAAAGATCACTTTGCGGAAGACGCCCACGAAGGCCGCGGCACCGAACATGACGGCCACCACGGCGTAGCGGGACTGGAGCTGGAAGACTGTCTTCTCCGTCTTCTTGCTCATCTCCACGAGCATGACCACGAAAAGGAAGAGCACCACGATGCCGCCCGCGTAAACCAGGATTTGGGCCATGCCCAGGAACTCTGCCTCCAATGACAGGAAGCATCCGGCTATGCACAGCATGGCGAAGAGGAATCCGATCACGCTGTGGACGGCGCTCTTCGAGGCCACCACGAAGGCGGCACCGCACAGGGCCAGGACGCCGAAGATGGCGAACATGTTCCGGCCGATCGTTTCGAGTGGATGTTCCATGGGCGTCCTCTGGAATGCGCGAAAGTGCTTGAGATCAGTCGTCAGCCACGCTGAACTTGCCCACGGGCGAGGGCTCGTACATGTTCTGGCCCAGTCCTTCCATGCCCAGGGAGAAATCCTCCCTGTTGTAGGCGGCGAGTTCGAACTGGTGATTCAGGATGATGGAATCGAAACCGCAGCTCTCCACGCAGAACTCGCAGAAGATGCAGCGCTCCATCTCAAAGTCGTAGCGCACGGGGAAGGGCATCTTGCGGCCTTCCTTCTTGCCTTTGTCGATGGTGATCACCTGGGTGGGGCAGATTTTCTCGCAGGCCAGGCAGCAGACGCACTTGATCTCGCCCTGCTCGTCCTTCAGAAGTGTGAGGCGACCCCGGAAGCGGGGCTGGACCTTGGCGATCACCTCGGGATACTCCGATACGATGTGGAAGGGCACCTTGCGCCGGTTGGCCGTGAAGAAGACCTTGGCGAAGTGCTTGCCCGTGACGGACAGGCCTTTGGCGATGTCGAAGGGGATGAGGGTCCGCAGGATCTTGTTCATGATTGGCCCCTAGACGGCGAAGCAGCGGACGAGGGCCGCCAGCAAGAGGTTGAACAGCGCCATGGGAATCAGGTACTTCCACGCCACGCTCATGACCTGGTCATACCGGTAGCGGGGGATGGTGCCGCGGACCCAGATATACGTGAACAGCAGGAAGATGATCTTCACCACGAAGAAGATCGCGTGGGGCTCGCCAAACCAGGACAGGAAGGCGGGCAGGAAGGGATTCACCAAGCCCTGGAGGCCGAAGGGCAGAAGCCAGGGACCGCCTAGGAAGAAGCCCGAAGCCAGGGCCGCCACCACGGTCATGTTGATGTACTCGGCCAGGTAGAAGAACCCGAACTTCATGCCCGAGTACTCGGTATGGAACCCAGCCACCAGCTCGTTCTCGGCCTCGGGCATGTCGAAGGGGAGACGGTTGGTTTCCGCGAAGCCGCAGGTGAGGTAGATGAGGAACCCGAGGATCTGGGGCACGAGACCCCAGAAGGGAAGACCGATGGCCATACGGGCCGACATCTCGCCGAAGTTGAGGCTGGCGGAGAGCACCACCGGAGCAAGCAGGCTTATCGCCAGGGGCACTTCGTAGCTCACCATCTGGGCCGCACTGCGCAGGCCACCTAGGAGGGGGTATTTCGAGTTGGAGGCCCAGCCGGCCAGGACGATGCCGTAGACGCCGACACTCGCCACACCCAGGATCCAGAGCAGGCCCACGTTGATGTCAGCGATGCCACCGGAAACCGGCAGCCCGCCCACATAAGGGAACCAGGTGGGGAAGATGAAAAAGACGCCAGGGACGAAGGAGACCGCGGCGAACACCACCACCGCAGCCACCATGCTGAGGGCCGGTGCGATGAAGAACACGAACTTGTCGGCCTTGTCCGGGAGGATGTCCTCTTTGAGGATGAGCTTCAGCACGTCGGCCACGAGACCGGGGATGCCGCGCCAGTAGGAAAGGACGGGCACGCGGCCCCACTTCCACATGCCGCGGTTCATCCAGCCGGTGACCCCGACGTGGCCACTGGCCACGCGGGTGGAACCCAGGCGCTGCTGGAGGTGGCCCAACACCTTGCGCTCGGCGAACACAGTCAGGGGGACGACGACGAAGACGAAGATCACTACCAGCAGGCACTGGATGAGCGTGATCACGATGGACTGGATGGGAGTCGGAGTCGGCATGGCTTGGGATCCTCGTCGGCTAGCGGTCGATCTCGCCGAGCACGATGTCCAGGGTGCCAATGGCCGCGACGATGTCGGCGATCAGGCCTCCCTCAGCCATCTTGGGCAGGGACTGGAGGTTGATGAATCCGGGGGCCCTTACGTGGAACCTGTAAGGATTTCCGCTGCCCTTCTCGCCCACGAGGTAGTAGCCGATCTCGCCCTTGGGGGCTTCAGTAGCGTGGTAGACCTCATTGACTTCGGCCCTCATGATCTTGGGCAGCTTGGCCATGACGGGCCCTTCGGGCATGCCGTCCATGCACTGCTGGATGATGCGGGCGCTTTGCCGCATCTCGGCCATGCGGACCAGGTACCGGGCGTAGGTGTCGGCCTCGGTGCGGGTCGGCACCTCGAAGTCCATCTCCGCGTAGGCTGCGTAGGGGAAGGCCTTGCGGATGTCGTAGGGGACCCCCGCGGCCCGCAGCACTGGGCCGGTGACGCCCATGGCGATGGCATCCTCGGCGCTTAGCTTGGCCACACCGATGGTTCGCTTCTTCCAGATGCGGTTCTCGCTCAGCAGGTTCTCGTATTCCTCGATGCAGGTCGGGAACTTCGCCAGGAACTTCTTCACCAGCTTCTCGAAGCCGGGGGGCAGGTCCTCGCGCAGCCCGCCGATGCGGAAGGCGGTGGTGGTGAGGCGGGACCCACAGAAGGCCTCGTTCATGTCGAGGATGTCCTCGCGCTCGCGGAAGGCGTAGAGGAACACCGTCATGGCCCCGATATCCAGAGCGTGGGTCGCCAGCCAGATCAGGTGCGACGCCAGGCGGTTGAACTCGTTCAGCAAGGTGCGGATGTACTGGGCGCGGCGCGGCACTGTGATGCCGAAGAGTTTTTCGTTAGCCTCGGCCCAGCCCAGGTTGTTGGCCACCGCCGAGCAGTAGTCCATTCGGTCCGTCCAGACCTGACCCTGGAAGAAGGTCTGGTTCTCGCAGATCTTCTCAACGCCCCGGTGAAGGTAGCCGATCACGGGCCGGCAGTGGGTGATGGTCTCGCCATCCAGCCGCAGCTTCACCCGGAGCACGCCGTGGGTGGACGGGTGCTGCGGACCCAGGTTGATCTCCATCTCCTCGTTCTTGAACACAGTCCGCTCCTATTCCGCCTTGGGCTGCTTATGGTTGATGCCCAGCTGGCCGGCCTTCTGGAGGGCGATGCGTTCGATCATGCCTCCGCGGTCCTCGCGGAAGGCAATGTCACGCTGGCCCCAGCCAACGACGGGATAGTCTTTCCTCAGGGGATAGCCTTCCCAGTCCTCCGGGCAGAGGATGCGGGTCATGTCGGGATGGTTCACAAACCGGATGCCGAGCATGTCGTAAACCTCGCGCTCCATCCAGTTGGCGCCGGGGTAGACGGCGCAGGCGCTCTCGGGTGAGAAGCCCTCTGGGATCAGGATTCGCAGGCGGAGGCGCTTCCGACGGCTGATGCTGGTCAGGTGGTAGACCACGCTGAAGGTGAAGTTGGTGGCTACCGGATAGTGGGTGGCCGTCTCGTCGGCCAGCATCTCGTAGTTCAGTGCGGCGTCATCCCGGCAGAGCTGGAGCGCTTCGAGGATGGCGTCCTTGGAGACTTGGCAAGTAAGTTCCCCGGCCTGCTCGAAGATCTCCTCCACCTTGTCTCCGAGACGTTCCTGGAGGCGATGGAGGTCTGCGTCATTCGCCTCCTGGGGCCAGGGAGTCTTCATATCGTTGTCATCCTTGCGGGGCACGGGCCGCACGGGTGGCTTGGGGGCATCCTTGCCCTCAGCCTCGGCCTTGACCTTGGCTATCTCGAAATCGGCCAGCATCTTCTGCCACTTGGCCTCGTCGGCCACGGCCGCGGCCTCCTGCTCGGCCAGGTAGGTCTTCAGGCTCGGCAGGGGAACCGTCTTCGGCATGACGATCTGGCGCTGGGGCGAGGCGGAGTAATCGTAGACGTAGGGTCCGGCAGGAGCTTCCGGCACTTCCGGCGACCCGGGGAGGTTTGGTTCTGTCATCAGCCGACCTCCTCGAAGATGTCCTTGTACCGGTCGGCCAGGCTGCTGGTCATGATCTTGTCCTGCAACTTCATGAACCCGTAGATGAGGGACTCAGGACGGGGCGGGCAACCCGGGATGAAGACGTCCACCGGTATGATCTTGTCCACGCCCTGGATGGTGTGGTACGAGTCGAAGGGACCGCCCGCGGTGGCACAGGAGCCCATGGCGATCACCCACTTGGGCTCGGGCATCTGGTCGTAGAGAGTCTTTATGACCGGGGCCATCTTGTAGGTGACCGTCCCCGCGATGATCATCAGATCGGCCTGACGGGGCGTGGCCCTGAAGATGCCTGCCCCGAAACGGTCGAAGTCGAAGCGGCTAGCTCCAGCGGCCATCATCTCGATGGCGCAGCAGGCCAAGCCAAAGGTCACAGGCCACACACTCGTGGCGCGGGACCAGTTCATGACCTTCTCGACCTTGGTGGTGATGAGGATGTGTTCAAGGGTGGAGAGTTGATTCATTCCCATGTGAGGGCTCCCTTGGACCAGATGTATCCGTACCCGAACAGCAGCAGGAAGAGGAAGAGGCCCAATTCGATGAAGCCGAAGACTGCCAGCTCCTTCATCTGGATGGCCCAGGGCATCAGGAAGACCGTTTCCACATCGAACACGAGGAACATCACGGCCACCAGGTAGTACCGCACCGAGAACTTCTCGCGGGCCTCGCTGGTCGTGGTAATGCCGCACTCATAGGAAGAGTACTTCGCGGCGCTGGGCCAGTGGGGGCGCAGGAGCCACGATAAATTCCAAATGATGATCGGCAGGGCCACTGCTACCAGGATCAGCAGCAGGATGGACGCGTACCCACGCATGGAGCCTCCAGAACAGACCATTGTGTCGTGCCGCTCCCGGACAGGTCAACGACCGAAGCCAACCATCCCGTCCTTTGTGACCCATGTCCGATTCTGGCCACTCGCCCCTGTGACTGATCAGCTACGATGCTTCCATGCCTTCATCAAACCCCCCGGTTCCTTCGGATGCCGTCGCCACAGGCGAACAGTCGTTGACTGGCTTCAGGCCCACGAAAGAGCTGTACCCGACCATGGACCTCACGAGAGAGCCTGTGGACTTTGCCCTGTTCCAGGCCCTGCCGCTGGATCTGATGTTGAAACACCATTTCGTGCCGGTGCAGGAGCGGGATGGTGTCCTCTGGCTGGCCATGGCCGATCCCCTGGATATCCCCACCCAGGACATGCTCCGGCTGAGATTAAAACGGCCCCTGCGCTTCGCCGGTGCCCCCCAGGCCCAGATCCAAGAGGTGCTCAAGAAATCCGAAAGCGGCCAGAAGGTCATGGACGAGGCCGGCGAGGCCCTCAAGATCCAGGTGCTCCATGAGGAGGACCTGGACGATGAAGTCCTGGACCTGGAGCGTTTGACGGACAAGGACGAGGCCCCCATCGTCCGCCTGGTGGACACCTCCATCTTCAACGCCCTCCAGCGACGCGCCTCCGACATCCACCTGGAAACCACGGCCACGGGGTTCCAGATCAAGTACCGCATCGACGGCAGCCTCTACCCCGCCGCCGAACCCATCGACCGGCGCTTCGCCTCGCCGATCATCAGCCGCGTCAAGGTCATGTCCGAGCTGGATATCGCCGAGAAGCGCAAGCCCCAGGACGGGCGCTTCAAGCTCAAGGTGCGCGGCCGGGCCATCGACTTCCGCGTGAGCATCATGCCCACCATTCACGGCGAGGACGCGGTGATCCGAATCCTCGACAAGGAGAACCTCACCGAGGAATTCCAGACCTTGACCCTGGAGATCCTGGGATTTTCCGATCATGAGTTGAAGCGTCTCCGCCGCTTCTCCCGCGAGCCCTACGGCATGTTCCTGGTGACTGGCCCCACGGGGTCCGGCAAGACCACCACCCTTTACGCCGTGATCAGCGAGATCAAGGCCCCCGAGGACAAGATCATCACCATCGAGGACCCGGTCGAGTACCAGCTCGAGGGTGTCACCCAGATCCCGGTCAACGAAAAGAAGGGCCTCACCTTCGCCCTGGGCCTGCGCTCCATCCTCCGCCACGACCCGGACAAGATCCTCGTCGGTGAGATCCGCGACCCTGAAACGGCCCAGATCGCCATTCAGTCAGCCCTCACGGGGCATCTCGTCTTCACCACGGTCCACGCGAACAATGTGCTGGACGTGCTGGGCCGCTTCCAGCACATGGGCGTGGAAGTTTACAACTTCGTGTCCTCGCTCAACTGCATCCTCGCCCAGCGCCTCATCCGCGTGCTCTGCCCCAAGTGCAAACGCTCCGCCCCAACTCCCACCCCCCAGGAGCTGGAGGAGAACGGGGTGGATGAGGCCTGGCTGCGCGGCGCCACCCTCTTCGACCGCGTGGGCTGCGTCGACTGCCATGGCACCGGCTTCCGTGGCCGCCAGGCCATCATCGAGTTCATGGGCCTCAACGACGAGATCCGGGAGTTGCTCGTCCAGCGGGCCCCCGTGCGCGAAGTGAAGGCTGCCGCTCGCCGGGGCGGCATGCAATTCCTCCGGGAGAGTGCCCTCGAAAAAGTGAGACTGGGGATCACAACTTTCGCGGAGATCAACAAGGTGACCTTCCGTGAGGGGAGTTGATCAGCGTCCCCGCACCAGCTCACGTTCAAGGCTTTGAAGCCTCCTGAGGCGGGAGAACGTCCCCGGCTGATCGGCCAGCGTTTCGGGTGTTCCCAGCTGAACGACTCTTCCCTCGCCCAGCACGGCCACTCGGTTGCAGGTCTCAGCCACGAAGACCCGATGCGTCGCCAGGACGAGGGTCGAAGTTCCCAGGAAGGCCCGAAGGTTCTCCAGGATGCAGCTTTCGGTCTCGGCATCCACGGCGGACAACGCATCATCCAGCAGAAGCAGTCGCGGCCGGCGCAGCAGGGCCCGGGCGAGGGCCGTGCGCTGGCGCTCACCGCCGCTGAGGACGACACCCCGCTCCCCGACCACCGTATCCAGACCCTGGGGCAGCCTGCGGATGAGTTCATCCAGAACCACAATCCGGGCGATCTCCCATATCTCCTTGTCCGTGGCATCGGGCCGGCCCATGGCCAGGTTCACCCGCAGGGTGTCCGAGAAGAGGAAGGCTTCCTGGGGCACCCAGCCCAGTCCCGCCCAGTGACGGCGGATCGATGCCTCCGAAAGGGGTTCGTTGTCCACGAGCATCCTACCCGCCTGGGGCTCCCGCAGGCCCGCCAGCACCTGCAGCAGGAGCGTCTTGCCCGAACCGATGCCGCCGACCACAGCCAGGCTGTCGCCGGGCGGCAGATCCAGATCCAGAGGCCCAATGCCGCGGCCTGTTTCAAAGCGATGGGTGACACCTTCCAGCCGGAGGGACGCCGGGGCTTCCGGCAGCGTGATGGCCTCGGCGGGAGGTAGCGGCCGCTCCGGGCTGTGAAGCAATTCGTTCAGGCGTTCCTGCCCGGCCTTCGCCCGCTGGAACAGATTCGCCGACCAGCCCAGGCTCATCATCGGCCAGGCCAGGGCCACCAGAAAACCCGTGAAGGCCACGAGATCGCCCAGGTCCAGGATGCCCCTCACCACCAGGCTTCCCCCATAGGTCACCAGCACGAGGGCGGATACCCCACTGATGAAGGCTGACAGCGGGGCGTAGGCGCTGAAGATCACCGACTGCTTCATGCTGAGCATGGCGTGCCGGCGGCTGAGGGCACCGAACTGAGTCACCCGCGCTCCCTCCAATCCGAAGGCCTGCACCACCCGCTCGCCGCTGATAGTCTCGTGGCTGAAGGTTGAGAGGGCGGAGAAGGCCAGCTGAAGTTTCTGCTGCACCACGTGGCTCCACTTTCCGATGACGTAGAACCCAAGAACCAGGAAGGAGAAAGGCAGCATGACAGCCAGTGCGAGGCGCCAGCTGGTATGGATCATCAAGGCCAGGGTCACCGGCAGGATCGACAGCACCTGCAGGAAGCTCATGAGGCCCGGCCCGGTGGCCATGCGGACTGTCCCGACGTCGTCGCCAACCCGCGACATGAGGTCCCCCACCCGCTGCCGTTCATAGAAGGCGAAGGGCCGTGCAAGCAGGAAGCTGTAGAGGGATTCCCGCTGTTCCCGCTCCACTTCCCGGCTGAGGCCGATGAGCGTGTTGCGCATGAGGTAGCGGCCGACGCCCGCCACGGCCGTGAAGGCCAGCATCCAGGCCAGATAGATTTGCGAACCACGCCAGTCCTGGTGTTCCAGGGCATGGACGGCCCTGCCGGACCAGTAGGGCACCACTGAAGCCGCCACGCTGCACCAGACCGTGGCCACCAGGCCCCAGTAGAGGGTGCGCCGGTGGCTGGCCATGAGCGGCCACCACCACCACAGCTTGGAGCTTGAAAGATCCGCCAAACAGGCCTCCTGAAATTTAGAGTAGCAACACCAATTACCCTCTGGCGTCAGGATGTATCTTTCTCACAGGAACCAATCGGCGCATTCTGGTGGAAATCCCCGGATCGCCCATGCGCACCCTGCTTCTGGCTCTTTGGCTGTTCTCTGCTGCCGTACTCATCCAGACTTCCCTGTCCGCTCAGATGGTGGAGGAGTCCCTCGCCCAGGATCCAGGTCCCCTCGACTTCATCCAGGGCGACAGCTACGAACAGTGGATCCTTCAGTCTCTCGCGGGGGACGCCCTGATTGGCATCGCTGCCGATGGCCGACTGGTGCCCCGTCTAGCCGAGCGCTGGAAGGTCCGAAATGACGGGACGGTAATGTTCTTCCTGCGTTCCGATGCCCGCTACCTGGACGGCCGCCGCGTAAGTGCAGAGGACGTGATCTGGACGGTCCAGCAACTGCTCCAGCATCCCAAGGCCAGCCCCACCAAGCGGGCCATCCTCGAGGGCGCGACGGTGGGCAGTGAGGAGGGACACCCCTGGATCCGCTCGCCACGACCCGCTGGACGGCTGCTGATGGAACTGGCCAGAGTGCCCATCGCCCAGAGGAACCACCCCGACGGCGGATCCGGCCCTTTTGCATTCCGCAAGGAGCCGGGAGCCTGGGTCTTCACCCGCCGGGACCACTTTCTGAAACCCCGGATCGACGGCATCCGGTTCCGCCTCATGCCGGATCCCGCCGGCGTCATGACCGCCCTCCAGAAGGGCTGGCTCAGCATCGGGGCGCCCGCCACCCGGCGTCAGACCGAGGCACCTCCCACGCATCGCCTCGTCACTCAACCCATGCACGCCCAGCTCGTGGTCTGGAGCCGTGCCGGCGTCGCCCCGCTTCAGCTCATGGAACGCTGGCGGAAGGATGCCTTCCCGGCCCAGCTGCTGGGCCAGAATGCCCGCCCAAGCCGGGGCCTGTGGCCGGAGACCCTCGGGTTCAGACCCCAATCCATCGACGCGGGCCCGTCGCCTCCCCAGAGCCAGGGGACGCTGCGGCTGATCTATGGTGCCGGAGAGGAATCCCTTGAAAAGCTGCTCCTGGCGCTGCGGGAGCGCGCTCGCAGGGATGGCATCGATCTCCAGATCACGCCCATCGAGCAGGGCCTCCTGGCGGAGCGCCTCCAGAAAAGCGACTTCCAACTGGCCTGTTCCATGGTGGTCTACGACCCACACCCATGGGCGGTGCTGGAATACATGGAACCCCACGGTCCCATGAACTTCACCGGCTGGAGGCACCCCCAGTTGGCTGGCCTCGTTTCCCGGATCCAGCAACCCGGCGATCCAGCCTGGCGGGACCTTCAGTCTCTCTGGGCCCGGGATCCCGCGGCCCTGCCCCTGCTGGATTTCCAGAGTGTCATCTGGGTGGACAGGCGCCTTGAGGTGGAACCCAGCCCCATGGGTCTTTATCTCCATACCCCGGGGGCCGCCGGCTGGCGATGGAGCCAGCGATGAAACGAACGGCCATGGGATTGGTGGTGTGGGCCATCGGCCTCGTCCTGGCCGTGGGTCTGCCCGGTTCCACCTGGAAGCAGGCCGGGCCACCAGTCTTCCCCTGGGAAGTGCTCGGGCCGACGTTCCTTGCACTGGCCACCCTTTCCATGTTGGCGCCTTTGCTGGCCTGGATCGGGGGTCCCGACCTGGCCCACCGGCGCTCCCTGGCCCTGCTGGAGGCCCCACCGGACCTGCTCTGGGCCGTCCTCCTCCTGGCCCTCTGGCCGGCCACCTGGGGGCCTCCGGGAATCGGGGGGTGGTTACTGGCTTTCCTGGCGGCTTCCCTTCCTGGCGAGGCTCGATGGCTGGCCCAGGCCATGCCGGGAGAGCGGCCCTTTCCCCTGGCCTGGGGAAGATCCGCCGTGAGCCGGGTGCGATGGACTGTGCTGGTGCGCCTGTGGGGACGCTGGATTGTGGCCCGTCTGCCAGTCTGGCTCACAGCCACCCTGGTTCTGGAACGGGTCCTTGGGCTGCCCGGTCTCGGTACGGACTGGATGACCCGAGTGGTGGTCCGGGATCGGACTGGTCTGACCCTGTGGGTCGTCGCCTTGGCCATCCTCTGGGCCCTGTCCCAGTCTTGGGAACAGGAGGCGGCATGAGGTGGCGTCTTGCTTTCCTCGGGGCCCTGCTCCTCCCCGATCTCGCCCTGGATCCCTTCCATGGCGGGCTTGCCGCCACCCTGCGGCATCCGCTCGGAACGGACGACCTGGGCCGGGACGCCCTGCTGCGGCTGGCGCTGGCCGCGGCCCGCAGCCTTGGTTTCGCCAGCACCTGCGCCCTGCTCGCCCTGGGCCTGGGGCTCCTGCTCGCCTGGCGGGGCCAGCGTTTCCTTGGCGCGTGGTCGGCCCTGCGGAGCCTGCCACCGCTCCTCATCCTGCTACCCCTCGCCGCGGCCCTTGGCGGGCTTCCGGTTGTACCCCTCGGCCTGCTGCTGGGGGCATTGATCGCTCCTCACCTGGAACCGGCCCTGCGGGCCAGAATCGACCGGTTCCGGCACTCTCCGGCCTGGGCCGCAGAGCGCACCCTGGGCGCGCCCTGGCCATCGACCCTCCGCCGCTGGGCGCCCTGGGGCTGGCAGCAGGCCGCCGCGCTCTTTCCCAGCGCGTGGCTCTCGGCCCTGTGGGGCGAGGCTACCCTGTCGACCCTGGGGCTCGGCCCCGGGCCTGGCCAAGACAGTCTGGGCCGCCTGTTGTCGGAGGAACTGCCCCGGATCGGTTCCGATCCGTCGCCCCTGGGCTGGGCTGCCCTGGCCATGGTCCTGGCCCTCGCCTGGGTCTCCACCCCTGGGAAGGCGGCCTGAAGCAACCTGCCAAGGTCTCCCGCATCTGTCCACCGACCCTTCAAAGATTGGCTGGTCACGGAAGACACGGAATTCCACAGAAGGTGCGGAAAGGGCCGTGCCCCAACACCCACGGGCCCGCCAAAGGCGGCTTCCGGCTCAGCCGGAAGTGCATCCCGTGCTTTCGGAGCGGACGCCCCTGCCTTTTTCTGTGTCTTCCAGCTTTCTTCCGAGGCTTCCGCGACCAGCGCTTTTCTGTACGGCATGTCGAGGTGCGCTACGCTTGCCTCCATGAGCCCCCTCCTCGGACTGCCCCTCCCCGCCTTCACCCTTCAGGACGACCAGGGCGCCACGGTCACGGCCCAGGACTTCATGGGCCGTTGGACGGTGCTCTACGCCTATCCCAAGGACAGCACGTCCGGCTGCACCACGGAGGCCTGCGACTTCCGGGACAACCTGGCGCGGGTCCAGTCCCTCGGCGCCCAGGTCTACGGCATCAGCCGCGACACTCTGAAGAGCCACCAGACCTTTATGGCCAAGCAGAGCCTCACCTTCCGCCTGCTTTCCGATCCCGAGTGCGCCCTCCTCAAGCCCTTGGGTGCCTTCGGCAAAAAGAGCATGTACGGCAAGGAGGTGGAAGGCATTATCCGCAGCACCTTCCTCATCGATCCCAAGGGCGTCATCCGCCACCTGTGGCCCAGGGTCAGCGTGAAAGGCCACGTGGCCGAGGTCATCGAAAGGCTGTTGGCACTGCAAAAAAACTGAGTGCCTATCCCGCCATGATGCTGAAGCCGCCATCCACGTACAGGACCTGGCCAGTGACGCCACGGCCCATGTCACTGAGCAGGAAGACGCCCGCGTCGCCCACTTCCAGCTGATCGGTGTCCTTCTGCAGGGGCGTGTGGGCACGGTGGTGCTTGAGCTTGGAGCCGAGGCCCGGAATGGCTGAAGCGGCGAGGGTCTTGATGGGCCCTGCGGAAATGGCGTTCACCCGGATGCCCTGGGGGCCCAGATCGGCGGCCAGGTAGCGCACGCTGGCTTCCAGGCTGGCCTTGGCCACACCCATCACGTTGTAGCCAGGTACCACGCGGGTGCTGCCCAGATAGCTGACGGTCACGATGGAACCCCCTTCGGGCATGAGGGACTGGGCGGCGTGGCTGACGGCCGCCAGCGAGTAGGCGCTGATGTCGTGGGCCACGCGGAAGTCCTCGCGGCTGGTCTCCACGAAACGGCCCTCCAGGGCCTGCCGCGGGGCGTACGCTACAGCGTGCACCACGAAGTCGAGCTTCCCCCACTTCCTGCGGATCTCCTCGAAGGCCATGACGATCTGGCTGTCACTGCCCACATCCATGGGCAGCAGGAGAGGATTCTTCAGTTCCACCGCCAGTTCCTGGACATTCTCCCCCAGGCGTTCGTTCTGGTAGGTCAGGCAGAGCTGGGCGCCGGCTTCGGCCGCCTTCTGGGCGATGCCCCAGGCGATGGACCGCTTGTTCGCCACACCGATGACAAGCCCCCGCCTGCCCTCCAGCAATCCGCCCTTGGCCCCCATGCGAGCTCCTCCAGAGTCGTGTCCGAACAAGCACTTAGAGTAGCGCAAACCCCCATTGACGCGCTATACCCGAGGTCAGGATCCACCCTTGCCTGAATTCTGTTCATCTTGCCTTTCAATCCTGGGCATCCTGTCCTCAGTTCTGAAAGGTCCCCGTGTTCCTGTTCGCCGCTACCGTCCTTATCGTTCAGACCCAGGCTCCGGCCTTCCGGGCTGACCTGGATGCGGGGCACTACTTAAAAGTGCAGTCGGAAGCCGAACAGCGACTGCGCCAGGATCCGAACGATGCCCTGGCCTGGGCCGCGAAATCCCAGGCCCTGTCGAGCCTCCTGCGGTTCAGTGAAGCCCGGGCCGCGGCGGACCGGGCGGTCTCACTGAAACCCGGCCTAGCGGACGCCCTGCTGGCCCGGGGCCTGGCGCGGGCTGGCGAGGCCATCAGGCAGCGCAATCTCGGCAGCCTTCGCGGCGCCCTCGGTGCCCTCGACGACCTGCGCGCCGCCACCGAGGCCGATCCCACCCTGGTGTCCGCCTGGATGAGCCTCGGCCTGGCCTACGAGATGCTGCCGGGCCTGCTGGGCGGTTCCACGCGGAAAGCCCTGGAGTGTGCCGACCGGCTGAGGGCCGTGTCCCCGGCCCAGGGCAACCTGCTGCAGGCCCTGGTCCTCGTCGAAGAAGACAAATGGCGCGACGCCGAGTCCTGTTTCGGCCGCGCCCTGACCCAGGCCCCCCAGGACCCGGAAGTCGTGGGCCAGTGGCTGGATGCCCTGGACCGCCGCCCCGCCAAGAAAGCCCTGGGCGAGGCCGGAAAAAACGCCCGTCTGCGGACCGAGGCCCAGCGCCTGCTGCCGGGTGTGCGCACCTGCGCCCGGGGCCTGATCGCCGTCAGCGACGCCTTCCTGCACGGGGGCCAGCCCGAAACCGCCTGGAAGGTG
>CAIXHJ010000091.1 GCA_903919165.1 uncultured Holophagaceae bacterium | reverse complement strand
CCTGCTCACCCGGCGCGAACGCGCCGGGCCATCTAGGGTTGCACGAGGTGGCCGATCCTCGCCCTCCCCGAACCGTTTGGCCCGGGCCACGCGCTTGAGCTTGTGGTCGCGGCTTTCGGTGGGCTGGAAGATGCCCTCTTCGCCCTTCACGCCCGTAACGGCCCGGACGATGCGGGCCTGGTTGCGCAACGCCTTCAGAGCCGCTTCCATATCCGCAGGCATGGGGGCGGTGACCGTGACCTGCTCCTCGGTTACAGGATGTTTGAAGCCCAGCAACTCGGCGTGCAGGGCCTGGCGGTCCAGCAGGGGGCTTTCCGTGCCATAGACCTGATCGCCCAAAAGGGGAAAGCCACGGTCTGCGAACTGAACGCGGATCTGGTTCCGGCGGCCGGTTTCCAGCTTGACTTCCACCACGGTATGGCCTGGCAGGCGTTCGATCACGCGGTAGTGGGTCACAGCCTCCTTGGCTCCGGCGGGCATGCGCTTGCCGCCACCGGGGCCCTTGCGGGCGGTCGCCACGGACATCTTCAGGGACTTGGCGTGCTCGATGAGATGCCCCGCCAGGGTGCCGCTGTTCTCGGGCAGCTCACCCACTAAAACGGCGCAGTAGACGCGCTGGAGGCGGTGCAGCTCGAAGTGCTTCTTCAGGCCGTGGAGGGCCTCGGGCGTCTTGGCGAAGACCAACACGCCGCTGGTGAAGCGGTCGAGGCGGTGCACGATGTAGAGATTGAAGCGCTTGAAGCCCCGGCGGCGGTAGGACTCGGTGATGGCCTCGGCCAGGCTGGGCTCGCCCGCCTGCTCGGTCGGCACCGTGAGCAGGCCCGCAGGCTTGAACACGAAGAGCAGGTGGGTGTCTTCCCACAGGGTCTCGAAAGGCCCCGCCAGAAGTTTGCGGGCCGGTGGCATGACCTCGTAGGTTTGTTCGGGATCAAAGGCCACTTTGACTGTATCGCCGGCCTTGAGCCGATGGCCGTGCTTCTCGGAGATCTCGCCGTTCACGGTGACGCAGCGGCAATCGATGAAGCCCTTGGCCTGGCGGTGACTGATGACCATGATCCGGTGCAATTCAGAGGCCAGTGCCGAGCCATCGTGTTCCGCCTGCCACTCCCGTTCGATGCGTGCCATGGGGCCGCCCTCCGTCATCGCCCCACGTCACTGGTCAACGCCGAGCGGACCTCCAGCAGATCACGGAAATCCTTACATCCCAAACAAAAAGGAAGCAGCGCACACCGCTCCCTGTTAGCCAAGGTCGCGACTACTTCTTTTCGGCTTTGGCAAAGTCACCGGCCTTGACCACCACCAGCCTGGCGGGATCGAGGTACTTCCGAAGGGCGGTGTTCACCTCCCCTAACGTTAGGGCCTTGACCTTCGATTCCAGCTCCGCCTGGAAGAGCACGGACCGATCCAGGTGCAGCGAACTGTTCAGCCAGCCTGCGATGGCGCTGTCCTCCTGACGTTGGGCCTCTTCGCCCTGGAGCCAAGTCTTCTGGGCGAATTCAAGTTCCTCCTGGGTGAATCCATCCTTCAGGGCCTTCTGGACCTCCTCCTGGAAAGCCGCCTCGAGTTTCGTCACATTCTGGGGCGCATAGATGGCATAGGCGCTCCAGGAGGTGACGGGGTCCTGGCTGTTGACGTCCACGAAGGAACCAGCGTCGTAGCTGAAGCCTTCCTTCTGGCGCAGACGGTCGGCGATGCGGTTCTTCAGGGCGCCGCCGCCGAGGACCTGGTTCGCCATGAGGAAGGCGGGGTAATCGGCCTCCGTGTCCTGCATGGCCCAGCGTTCCACGGCCAGGAAAAAGGCCATCTGCTTGTCAGGGGTTTCAAGGACCTTCGTCTGGCCCGCCACATCCTTCAGGCGCGCAGGGATGCGTTCGTAAGCCGCCGAGGACTTCCATGAGCCGAACAGCTCCGTCACCAGTCCCTGGATCTCTTTGGCGTCGAAGTCGCCGGAGGCGGCGAAGGTGGCGTGGTCGGCCCCGTAGAAAGTCGGGTGAAAGGCCTTCAGGTCCTCGACCTTGGCGACCTTGAGCTCTCCGATCCTGGTTTCATAGGACCGATAAGCCGACGGGTGCCCCGCTGGGAAGGCATCAAGGGTCAGGCGTGTGAATTCCATGGCCTTGGCCTGGGGCTCCTGGCGCTGGGATTCGATGCCAGTGATCTGCTGCTTCACGAGGGTGTCGAGTTCGGAATGGGGGAAGGCGGGCTCACACAGCACCTCGGCCACCAGTTTCAGGGTGGCGGCGAGGTTCTCCCGGGGCACGGTGAACGTGGCACTGGCGGACGTGGCGGCTCCCCTGATGGACACCTCTGCCTTCAGCTTGTCGAAGGCGTCGATGAGTTCCTGGCGGGTGTGCTTGAGCGTCCCGCGCATGAGCATGGCGCCGGTGAGGCCTGGAGTGGCCCCTTGGTTCTGCAGGGCCGCCGCCTGCCCGAAGTGCAGGGTGAGCTGCACCGAGGCCATGCTGCCCTTGGTTTTCTTCGAAAGAAGCGCGCCCTTCAAGCCGTTCGGGGCCGTGAACCGGATAGTGCGCTGATCCACATTGGCGGGACTGGCATCGAAGGCCTCCCCTTGGGCAATGGTCTGCTTGCCGGTGTATGAGTTCACATCGGCTGCGACGTCTGGCACTCCAGGAACCGTGGTGCGGTCGGGTTTCTCTGTGGGGATGTAGTGGGCGAGGGTGCGGTTGCTGGGTTTGAAATAGGACACGGCCACGGTCTGCACCTGTTCCAGTGTGGTTGCCTGGGTGCGGTCACGGCCCAGGAACCACTCCCGCCAGTCGCCGGTGGCCATGGCATCGGTGAGGCTGATGGCCATGTTTTTGGTGTCGGACAGGGCCTGATCTACGCCCTTCTGGGCCTGGATCTTCGCCCGATCCAGTTCCGCCTGGGCGAAGGGTTTCTTCTTCAGTCCTTCCAGTTCCCGGAGGAGGGCATCCTTGACCAGTTCTGCATCACCGTCCTTCGCCAGCACCACGCCGAACACCTGGAGGCCTGGCTCGTAGGTCGTGTATGAATCCTGGAAGACCTGGGCGGCCAGTTTGCTTTCCACCAGGGCCTTGTAGAGACGCCCGCTGGGCACATCCGCCAACATGGAGGCCGTCAGGTCAATGGCGGTGCGGTCCGGATGGGCCCCGGGGGCCGTGTGGTAGCCGACCATCAGGAGCGGGACACCCCCAACTCGGCGCACGGTGACGACGCGCTCACCATCCTGCGTGGGCTCCACGGTGTAGGTGGGCTCCAGGATTCGGGACGGTTTGGCGAGGCGGCCGAAGGTGGCGTTGATGTAGGCCAGAGTGTTGGGTTCGTCAAACCTGCCCGCCACCACCAGCACAGCGTTGTCCGGCTGGTAGTACTTCCGGTAGAAGGCCCGGAGGTGGTCCACGTTCACATGCTCGATGTCGCTGCGGGCGCCAATGGTGGGCTTGCCGTAGTTGTGCCAATCGAAGGCCACGGCCTGGAGCCGCTGCATGGTCACCCGGAAGGGATCGTTCTCGCCCGACTCAAATTCGTTGCGGACGACAGTCATCTCGCCGCCCTTGCCGTCCTTGCCCCACAGCGTCTCGGCGGTGAAGGTGCAGTTCAGCATCCGGTCCGCTTCCAGATCAAGGGCCTTGTTCAGGTTCTCTTCGGAGGCGGGGAAAGAGACGTAGTAATTCGTGCGGTCCAGACTGGTGGTGCCATTGGCGTCACCGCCCAGCTCGTTGAGGATCTTCCATGTATCCGGTCGCTCCTTCGTACCCTTGAAGAGCATGTG
>CAIXHJ010000090.1 GCA_903919165.1 uncultured Holophagaceae bacterium | reverse complement strand
CTTGAGCATGACTAAAGAACACTTTGAGCAGCTTCGGCGCGTGGGTTCGGAAAGTCCTAAGAATTGACGTTCTCCCCATAAGTTAGTCCGATCATTTTGTGGAATCCACCTCAATGAAGCAGAGGAGGAGCCATGAGGAAAAGCCGGTTCAGCGAGGAGCAGATCATCCACGCGCTGAAAGAGCACGAGGCGGGGACAAAGACGGCTGACATCAGCCGCCGGCTCGGGATCTCGGACCAGACCTTCTACCGATGGAAAGCGAAGTTTGGGGGCCTGGAAGTCTCGGACGCCAGGCGTCTGAAGCACCTGGAGATCGAGAACGCGAAGCTCCTGCGGATGCTGGGGCAGAGGGACGTCGACATCGAGGCCCTGAGGTTCCTCCTTCGAAAAAAATTCTGAGGCCCGCCGACCTACGGAAGGCCGTGGTGTCGTTACGGCGAGTCTTCCAGGTGAGCGAAAGGCGGGCCTGCAAGGTGGTGGACATGCCGAGATGCAGTTGCCGGTATCGAAGCCGTCGCAAGGAGATCCCAGGGCTGCGCAAGCGGCTCCTGGAACTGGCGGCAGAGCGGAAGCGGTTCGGATCTCCAAGGCTCTATCTGCTGCTGAGGCGGGAGGGATTTATGGTGAATCACAAGCGGGTGGAGCGGCTCTACAACGAGGAAGGCCTCTGGGTGAGAAAGCGCACCCGGAAGCGGATGAAGGGAGCTCCCCGCCAGGCACTGCAGCCTCCCGTGCGGCCCAATCAGCAATGGGCGATGGACTTCGTATCTGATGCCCTGGCCGAAGGCAGGGCCATCAGGGCCCTAAACGTGGTGGATGTGTTCACCCGCGAGGGCCTGGCCATCGAAGTGGACTTTAGTCTGCCGAGCCTGCGGGTGGTTCGGGTGCTGGAGGACCTGATTCGACGCCGGGGAATGCCGGAGGTGGTGGTGAGCGACAACGGGCCGGAGTTCACATCGAGAGCCTTCGACCAATGGCGACACGGACAGGGAATCACGCATCACCTGATCAAGCCTGGCAGGCCGATGCAGAACGGAACCTGCGAAAGCTTCAACGGGAGGTTCAGGGACGAATGCCTGAACGAAAATTGGTTCAGGGACCTTGCGGAGGCCCGGCAAGTGGCCCGAGGATGGCTACGTGACTACAACCACCATCGACCGCACACCTCGCTCGGGGGCCTTCCCCCGGCGGAGTTTGCGCGTCGCTGGGCTGAGCTCCGGTCGCCTCCGGCTCCCTTCGCCCAGCCCAACAACATCACCCCAATCAACCCAGATTCCACGGAAAGACCGGGCTAATCATGGGGGGAACGTCAGGATGGCGTGCTTCCACTTTCTGTCCTACAAAATGGCCCAACATCTAGAACCAACTGGACACCGCAAGCATCTGGTCTTTCCATTGATCCCGTCTCTGCCGGTCATTTAGATATTTTGTGGAGGGAATTTTTAGAAGCTAAGGGTCAATCACCCATTTGCTTTCCGGAAGAATTACCCACAGCGGAATTATTCTATGAAGGGGCCTCTCGTCAGATTTCAATCAACTCCTACGAACGGAATCCAAGAGCCAGAAAAGCATGCATCGAACATTATGGGTACTCCTGCTTTGTATGTGGGTTTGATTTCGCTTCAAAATACGGGGATATTGGCAAGGATTTCATTCATGTCCATCACTTGGTTCCGATTGCTGAAATCGGCGAAGGGTATTCTGTCAATCCACTCCAAGATCTTCGCCCTGTTTGCCCCAACTGCCATGCAATGCTTCACAAATCAGCATCTGTAATGTCCATCGGCGATTTACAATCACGACTTCAATGACACCTAACCTCCGCTCAACTCTCGGCCCCAGCACTGCAAGCCACAGACCATCCAGCAGAGTAGCTTGAACAGCCCAGCCTCGGACATAGTTGCCATTCAGCCGGGGCTGTTCGATTCAACTAGCCAGTAGTAAAGTGTCTGAGTCTGTCCTGTCTTGAAAATATCTTCCTCTGTGAGCCCTCCGCTATGTACATAGCCAACCCATGTGAATGGCCTACACAAATGCGGATCGCCTTCTACAACGGACGTGGCCAATTCCAGTGGCAAACTTCCGGTCGTGGCTTTGATCTCTGTGACGAACTAATGCCATGGTGGGAGAAATCATCCCGAACGATTTACATGGGTCTTAATATCAAGTGTGATGGGTGGTCAATATGGGATGAAGAGACTCTCTCAACAG
>CAIXHJ010000089.1 GCA_903919165.1 uncultured Holophagaceae bacterium | reverse complement strand
TTGGTCTGGAAGCGAAGGATTCCATCCGAACCCAGCGAACTTTGCAATCGCCCATGATGCTCCAGGTGGTTCAGATGGGCGATGGCCTCGCCCATGGCGAAGATGATCTGATGACTGTCCAGCTCCCGATCGAACAAGTCTCCCAGAATATCGGCGGCGGAGCAGGCCTTCTGGCAGGCCGCAACCAGGACCCGGAGCCGATCCGCATGGTGGTCTCCGAGGGCATCCAGACGTTGGTGCAGGCCCAGGAAGGGCCTTCCATGAGAGGGTAGGACCAGGGTCTCATCGGGAATGGATCGGAAACGATCCAGGGAGGTCAGGTACCGGGCCAGAGGATCATCCTTGGGCGATACGGCCGGTACGCTGATGTTGGTGGTGATGGTGGGCAGCACCATGTCCCCGGAGATGAAGACTCCCGATTCCTCGCAGTGCAGTCCTGCATGCTCAGGACTGTGCCCATGGCCCACGCGCACCGTCCAAGTGCGGCCTCCGATGTCCAGCCGGTCGCCCTCCATCATCCGCTGGAAGTGGCGGGGCAGTGCAGGAACCCCCGCGCGGTAGGAGTCGTGGTCCGCTTGGATGGCCTCCAGCCAATCCTGGCTCAGCCCGTGGAGGCGGAATTGTTCCAGGGCGTCCTGCTTCCAGGAACGGCCGAGCCCATGCCAAAACAGCTGGGCCCCGAAGAACTCCCCCAAGGTCATGGTCACCGTGGCGCCCGTGCGCTCTTGGAGCCAGGCCGCTAACCCCACGTGGTCCGGATGGCAGTGAGTCACCAGGATCCTCGTGATGGGCTGTCCGAGATCCTGCAGAACCGAGTTCCAGTGCTCCTGGGCTTCGGGAATGCCGTAACCCGTATCCACGATGGCCCAACCATCCCGGTCTTGGAGAAGCCAGAGGTTCACATGGTTCAGGGCGAAGGGCAGGGGCATCCTGATCCACTGGATCCCTTCCGCTACGGGAACCGCGGTGCCAGGAGCCGGGGTCTTGGGATGGGAAGCACGCAAAGGGGGACCCTGCTTCAACCCCATACCCGCTTGCCGCCCACCCAGGTTCCGAGGACTTTGCCGGGCAGGCTCCAGCCCTTGAAGGGCGTGTTGAAGGCCTTGGACTGGATGAAGGCGCGGTCCACCTGTACTTTTATGTTGGGGTCGAACAGCACGAAGTCGGCTGGGGCGCCGGGTTTGAGGCTGCCAAGGCCCTGGCGATCGAGGTGGAAGACCCGCGCGGGGCCCGATGTGAGCAGACTCACGGCCTTAGCGAGGCTGATCACCCTTCGGTTCACCAGCAGCTCCAGGGTGAGGGGCAGGGCGGTCTCCAGGCCGATGACGCCGAAGGCGGCGATGGGAAGCTCCACCTCCTTGTCGTCCCAGGCATGGGGTGCGTGGTCTGTGGCGATGGCGTCCACAGTACCGTCTGCGATGCCCTCCAGCAGGGCCTGGATGTCGGCCTCCGACCGAAGCGGCGGATTCATCTTGTAGTCACTGTCGAACTTCATCAGTTCCTTGTCCGACAGCGCGAAGTGGTGGGGCGTAACCTCGCAGGTGACGTTCAGGCCCCGGGCCTTGGCCTCGCGAACCATGCGGATCGATCCTTGCGTGCTGAGGTGAGCCAGGTGCAGGTGGCCGCCGGTGTGTTCCGCAAGCACGATGTCCCGGGCCACCATGGCCTCTTCGGCCGCCGCGGGGATGCCCAGGCAGCCCAAGGATGCACTCACCACGCCCTCGTTCATGTAACCCTTCCCGACCAGGTCCTTGTCCTCCTCATGGGCCACCACGGGAACCTTGAGCCAGCGCGTGTACTCCAGTGCCCGCCGCATAAGCGAGGCGTTGGAGATGGGCAGACCATCGTCGGAGAAAGCCACGCAGCCCGCGTCCTTCAGCGTGCCCATGTCCGCCAGCTCCTCGCCCTTCATCTCGCGGCTCACCGTGCCGATGGGGAAGTAGCGGCACAGATCCACCTTGGCGGCCCGCGCAAGCATCATCTCTGTGATGGCCACGTTGTCGTTCACGGGCTTGGTGTTGGCCATGGCGCATACGGAGGTGAAGCCTCCCGCCACTGCCGCCCGGCTGCCGGTCTCGATGCTCTCCTTGCGCGTCTGCCCCGGATCACGGAAGTGCACATGCAGATCCACCAACCCCGGCGCCAGCACCGTGCCCCCACCGTCCAGGATTTCCGCGCCTGCCGCCCGGGGATGGGAGACAGCATCTGAACCGATGGCCACCACCTTACCCTCGGCGATCAGCAGGTCACCAGGCCCATCGAGACTTTGAGCCGGATCGACCAGATGGACATTCTTCACGAGGAGGGACATGAGGGGCTCCGGGGATGGGTACAGTCTAGCTTGGAGCTGTCAGCTCTCGGCTGTCAGCTGTGAGTGACTGATAGCCATGAGCCGCTAGCTGACAGCTGCCCTACTCCATCCGGTAATTCGGCGCTTCCTTGGTGATCATCACGTCGTGGGCGTGGCTTTCGCGCAGTCCGGCGCCGCTGATTTCCACGAAAGTAGCCTTCTGGTGGAAGTCGGCGATGTCACGGCCGCCGCTAAGGCCCATGCCCGCGCGCAGGCCGCCCATGAGTTGGGTGACCAGGTCACCCATCTTGCCCTTGTAGGGCACTTGTCCCTCAATCCCCTCGGGGACGAGCTTGGTGTCGTCCTTGCCTTCCTGGAAGTAGCGGTCCCTGCTGCCTTGCTTCATGGCGCCGATGCTGCCCATGCCGCGATATGCCTTGAAGGTGCGACCGCCGTAGAAAATGGTCTCGCCGGGGGCCTCGTCCGTGCCCGCGAATAGGCTGCCGATCATCACGGCGTTGGCGCCTGCGGCGATGGCCTTGGCCACGTCACCGCTGAACTTGATGCCGCCATCGGCGATGCAGGGTACTCCGGCCTCGCGGCAGGCGCGGCTGGCCTCGACCACGGCCGTGATCTGGGGCATGCCCGCGCCCGTGACGATGCGGGTGGTGCAAATTGATCCCGGCCCGATGCCAATCTTCACGGCATCGGCACCGGCCCCGCAGAGGTCCTTCGCGCCCTTGTACGTGGCCACGTTGCCTGCGATGAGAGACACGGAGGGGAAAGCCTGTTTCAGGACCTTCACGGCGTCCAATACGCCCTGGCTGTGACCATGGGAGCTGTCGAGGCAGAGCACGTCCACCTTGGCCTCCACCAGCGCAGCGGCGCGTTCCAGCAGGTCGTTGCCCACGCCCACGGCGGCGCCCACGCGCAGGCGGCCGAAGGTGTCCTTGCAGGCATTGGGGTACTCAATGGACTTCTCAATGTCCTTGACGGTGATGAGGCCCTTGAGCTGGCCCTGGCCGTCCACCACGAGCAGCTTCTCGATGCGGTGCTTCTGCAGGATCGCTCGGGCCTCCTGGAGGGTGGTGCCCACAGGCACCGTAACTAGGTTGTCCTTGGTCATGGCCTCTCGCACGGGGATGTCCCAGCGGGTCTCGAAACGCAGGTCGCGGTTGGTGAGGATGCCCACCAGCCGGTGGCCCTCCACCACGGGCACACCGCTGATGCGGAACTTCGACATGAGCGCCTCGGCATCACGGATGGGCGCGTCGGGTTCGATGGTGATGGGATCGGTGATCATGCCCGATTCACTGCGCTTCACCTTGTCCACCTCCTCGGCCTGGCGCTCAGGGCTGAGGTTCTTGTGGACGATGCCGATGCCTCCCTGTTGGGCTAGGGCGATGGCCATGCGGCTTTCTGTGACCGTGTCCATGGCCGCCGAGATCAGGGGAATGCGCAGCGAGATGTCCTTCGTGAGCTGGGTTCCCAGGTCCACCTGATTGGGGTGCACCTCTGAGAAGCCTGGAACGAGCAGGACATCATCGAAGGTCAGGGCGTGCAGCAGGGGCAAGGTCAGCATGGGGATTCCAGGATCTGGGCCCGCAGCCTGCGGGACCTTGCAACCCATGGTCTCACGTAAGGCTGACACCTTCCAGCGGGGCATCGCAGCGCAGACCCTCCCCGGCGGAACCCTTCCAGGGGGCCCAATTGGAACAACTGGACTGAACGCGGGAGCACCGGGGTTGGTAAGGGCAACCTTCCGGTCGATCCTCCGGCGCAGGAAGAAAACCTGATTCCGCCGATGGCTGTCGCCGGGCGGCTTCCACCAGGCGGGCTGTGTAGGGATGGCGGGGTGTGGAGAGCAGGGCCCCGGTCAGACCAGCTTCCATGGAACTGCCGCCGTACAAGACCAGCAGTCTGTCACAGATGAGGGAGGCTAAGGCCAGGTCGTGCGTGATCCACAGGAAGCCCAGACCCCGCTCCCGTTGGAGTTCCAGCACCAGTTCCAAGAACGACCTTTGAACCAAGGGATCCAGGGCCGTGGTGGGTTCGTCCAGCACCAGCAGGTCCGGGTCGCAGGACAGGGCCATGGCGAGGCAGAGGCGCTGGCGCTGCCCACCGCTGAGCTGATGGGGGAATCGGTCGAGGAAGGCCAGACCTGGGGGCAGCCCCAGCCGGGCAATCAGAGGCGCGAGCCTGGCCAGGGCCTCCCTGTGGGATTCTTTTCGGTGGATGCCCGGCAGGAGGGTGAGGAGCTCACCCAGCGTAAGCAGGGGGTTCAGGGCCTGGAGGGGATCCTGGGGTACCCAGGCCAGTCGGGCACCGCGTATGGCATCCCGACCGGCACCGGGGGAATCCAAGGGAATCCCGAAGGCTGTGATAGCCCCGTCGGACTGAGCCACGCCCGGGGGCAGCACCCCAAACAGGGCCTGGATGAGAAGGCTCTTCCCGGAGCCGCTTTCTCCCAGCAGCCCTAGGCGGTCCCCTGGGGCCAGGGAGAGGCTCAGGGGCCCCAGCAGGCGCACCCCGTCCACGCGCTGGAGGATGAGGTCGTCGATCCGCAGGGACATGTCCAGAGAATTACATGGAAGTGGCAGTTGTCAAAGGAGTTCCAAAGAGCTTCCGAATAGGCCTTGACGCCCAATCAG
>CAIXHJ010000088.1 GCA_903919165.1 uncultured Holophagaceae bacterium | reverse complement strand
TAGCCCCACCATTGATCTGGAACATGGCAAGCCTAGTGCTGGACTTGTCCACATACAGCTTGCACTTGTAGACAGTCGATGCCGATGGGGTCCAGTTCTGCGAAGACCCACGGTAGCTCGTCGTGGTGTCTTCCACCATTCGGCAGGAGGTGGCCCCGCCCATCGGATCTGTGTATCCGCCCGTGGTCGATGCGAGGGCAGTCTTACCCCATGTGGCCTGTGTCAGATCCTGCGAATACCTGACGAAGTTCGTCTGCGATCCAGTTTGGTTGTAACCGCGCTGGACCACGCTGGTAATCGCAGCATTGGACGCTACTATCTTTCTCCCCATGAACAACTGCCCTAGCGTTCCCGATAGGGCAAGCGGCTCAAATACGGCGTTGGAGGTCACGGCACAGGATCAGGAGCCGGGGCCGGGGCCGGGACCGGGGGTGGAGCGATACTGGCCTCGTAGAGTGCCTGCGTGATCGCCAGGAGCGTAGTCTGGAGAGTGTAGGCCAGGGGGCCAATCACTGGATCGACGGCGGCCTGGTCCTGCGTCACGCGCCAGGAGCCCGCCTGCACATTGGCGATGGGGGCGCCGTTCGCGTCCAGGAACACCTGCTCGTTGTGAACAGCGATGGACGGCGTGCCGTTGAGCGGGTTGTCGATCTCGATGCGGAAGGATCGGAGATACCCGGTCGTGGTGGCTTGGTTCCAGAGATCGGCCATGGCGCCTCCTAGTTGAGAATTTCGATGCTGGAGCCCTGCGTCGTGTAGACCGTCCCCGACGCGGTGCCATTGGTGGCGCTGACATTGATCGTGTAGGAGGTAGCCGCGACTACCGTAGCCACCGCAGCCTGCCCTACGGGAATGACGGTGGAAGTGACGCCCGTCGTGGAGTTGGGGAAGACGATCTGACCGCCCGTGATGATCGTGGTGGTGGTGCGGACGATGGCGTCAAGCTCGATCAGGAAGGGCATATTCGTCATCGACGCGAGCAGCGTCATGGACGGCGAAGCGACGAGGGTGACCGGCGTTCCAGCGTTGAAGTAGAGGCTGATGATCGTTGTGCCGGGGGCCGCTGCGGTGGTGACCGTGCCCCACGCCCTAACGCGGATCGTCTTGCCGATCAGGGTCCAAGAGGCGGGGAGGACTGCCGTTCCAACGCCCGTGCCCAGGATGTTCGTGACGGCCGTGTTCGCGCCATTGGTGCCAGTGGCCGTCTGCGTGAAGATGCAGCCTACCGCCATCTGCTTGATGCCGTTCTGATAGGTCCCCAGCGCCTTCTGCGTGCTGTCCTGGCCGATGTAGCCAGCCGTAGCAACCGCAGCCGAAGCGGTGAGGGTCGCCCCCAGCGTATGGACATCAGTGAGCGCGAAAGTAGCCACCGCTGTGTTGAAGGTCTGCGCCCCGGTCCAGGTGTTCGCACCCGCGAGGTAGGTCAGCGTGCCCGCGCCCGAGGGGAAGGTGGGCGTGCTCGCCACCGTAGTGGTCAGCGTCAAGACGAAAGCGCCCGCAGTCGCCAAGGTGGAACCCGTCACCAGGGTCAGCGTGGCACTCGTAGTGGGTGCGGTAATAGTGACCTTGTTGATGGTGCTGGAGAAGGTCTGCGCTGCACTCCAGGTGTTTGTGCCGCCCAGGCCCGCGAGTGTGTCCGTCTGCCCAGGAAGGGTGTAGGCGAATGCGCCGGGAACCGTGAACTGCCAGACATAGGCGCCGCTCGTAGTGAGCGTGGAGTTGTTTGCCAGCGTTAGCGTTGCCGCCGTCGCGGGAGCCGTCAGGGTGATCTTGTTGATCGTGGAGTTGAAGACGGCCGCGCCCGCGAGGATCGAGGTCCCGCCGATGTAGACGGCGCCCGCGATGCCGAGCCCGCCGGATACAACAAGCGCACCCGTGGTGGTGGAACTGGAAGCCTGCGTGCCGTTGACCGTGACTACACCGCCGCCGCCGAGTTGGAGGGTCTGGCTGGCGGGGGTGGCATTCATCACACCGTAGATCAGGGAGTTCGTCTTGCCCGTGGCGTTGTTGGTGCGGTCGAGGCCGTCAATGTAAAGCGCGGATCCGGAAGTTTCGTAAGCACCGGCCATGTTCCCCAGGAAGACGCCGTTGCTTCCAGCAGCAGCGTTACCGGCCTTATTCCCTATCGCGGTGTTGTAGTTGTATGCCCCAGAGACATAGAGACATTGCCACCCAAGCCCCACATTATTTCCGCTGGATCCAGTTAGCGCAGCCCCGCACTGGTATCCCCCAAAAACATTGTAATTCCCTGTCGTGATGGCGCTCGCCACACTCCAACCGATGTAGGTGTTGGAGGTCCCCGAAGTATTCGCTTGACCCGCGCTAGCCCCAACGAAAGTGTTGTTCTGCCCGTCGGCAGTAGCCGTCCCGGCGTTATAGCCCAAGAAGGTGTTTTGTCCGCCGCTGGTTATGGAGACGCCCGCACCCTGCCCCAGATAGGTGGCGTTCGCGTCAACCATGAAAGTTCGCACACCGAAGAGAGAAATGTGGCTGATCGTGGTGTTGGCCTGATACCAGCCCCCGCCTGCGCCCAGCGAGCCGTCCGCGATGTTGTCGGTGTATCCCGTAGTCGTATTGTCCGAGACAGTCGCCAAATATTTGGCGTTGTAATTCGCTCCGCCGACCACCGTGCGGTAGAGCTTACGCCCCGTCACGCGGTAGTCTGTGGACACGGGGATTGTCACCTGGACCTGCTGGTGAGTGCCGTCCGTGGTGACCGTGCCGATGTTATAGCAGTTCGTTTCGCCTGATGGTGTGATGAAAGTGACAAGATAGTTGTAGGCGCCCGAGCCTAGGTTTCCCGCCGCCAGAACGATAGCCGCGCTGCCCGTCGTGGGATTGGCCACCGGATTCAGGTTCAGCCCCACATCGCTGAAATCACGGAACATCTGCGCGGACTGTCGGATGCTGAAAATGGAACCGACCGGCCAGGAAGCCTGCGCCGTGGTGCCGTCTTGCGCCCGAGCTACCGTTAGCGTGCCGCTGGAGTTCGCCGTGACCTTCACGACCTCCCAGATGGTTTCTGCGGAATCGGAAACGGTTCCGTAGAAGTAGGAGCCGCCCGAAGGAGTCGGAACTCCCGTGCTACTCGCAAGGCTGAACGAGGTCTGTCCAGTGCTGGTGATGGCACTGGACAGAGTGGTGCTGATGTTGTTCGCGAATAGCTGGACGGCCACGGTTCACTCCTAGGTGACGGTGAGCCATCCGCCGCCAGGCTGATTGAGCTGAAGCTGATTGCCGCTCGCCGTGACGACATCCGCCGGGGTGCTGTCCAGCAGGAAGTAGCCGACGATGGGATCGACATGGCCGTTGAAGGTGCCGCTCGCGCACATCACGGCGTAGCGGGCCGTGATGCCAACGCCGGAGGCCGTCCACGCGGGGACCACACCCGCGAACTTGCCGACGCCACCCGTCTGGGTGAAGCTGGTGCCGGTCATGGTCACACCGCCGGTCGTGTAGCCGTTGGCGTTGCTGACTTCGTTCGCGCTGATGTCGGCCCACACGGCATTCGTGCTCGGCACGGGCGTCCAGGCGCTGGTGAGCAGGCGGCACTTATAGGTGGCCTGCCCGAGAATATCGGTGGCGTCGCCGATGTACTGGCGGAAGGCTTGCGTCATTACTACTGGGCCGGGGGCAGCCATGTCTTACTCCTGTGAGGGTGAGGGGTCGTCAGGTTTCTTGTGGGCGTACCCGGCCAGGCCCGCGAGTGGACCCGCCGTGCAAATCAGGGCGCCGACGGCCCCACTACCGATGTCGCCGTGCTTGTGGATGTGGATCCCCGCAGGGATCGCCAGGGAGAGAAAACCGATGATCAGAGCGCAGCCGGAGAGCAGGAGGAGCAACCGCTTCGGGTCCTCTGGACAATCCGTGCGGATGAGCTTGGAGATCCACTCACGCATTGGGCACCGCCTGGGCACGCCGGAGCCAGCCCTTCAAGAAGACCGCCTGGGTCGGGTCACGATGGACGATGGCGGTGTAGTGGTCGATGCAGTCCTGCACCAGCAGATCCAACATCTTGCCCGGCTGCACCGCGTTGATCGTGTTCTCAGTCCTCGGGCCGTAGGCGCCGTCCACCGACAGGCCCGCGTCAATCCCGTTCAGCGCCTCCTGCACGATGCGGATCGCGTGGCCGGGGCCGAAATTGACGACCATGTCGAAAATCTTGGTGGCAACACGCTGGTCGTCGAGAGCGGCGAACCGCCAGTATTTCCGACGGTAGATTTCAGCGGCATGCTCTTTTGTGAAGCCCCGCATGTCGCCGGAGTAGCCGCTGGCGCGGGCCGTCTCTTCGGTGATGCCGAAATTGGTAGGGCCACCGCGATCCGCACTCTGGTCGGAGTAGCCTCCCTCCCAGGAAAGGACATACGGCAACGCCAGATCGAAGTCGGCCACGGGCAGTTCTCCCGTGTCAGAGTCCCCTTACGGCATTCGCTACTTCCGAATGCCGCTTATGCGTGGGTCCGTCTTCGGCTCAGTTCCGCTCGATAGTCCTCAAACACCTGGGTGGCGCGAATGCCTAGGATGCCCCGCACTTCGAGTGCGCTCATCCCGCTCGACCTCATCTGATAAACCCGAGCCCGCCGAATCGCCACGCCGACATAGACATCCGCCAGGCCGATGCGGTTCATCTCCGCGAGGACCTCCCCTACCCTACGCTCGGCTTCAACCCGGGCTAGCTCGGCGGGAACACCGTGCTCCACCAAGGCGCGGGTCTGGTGGTCTACCAGAATCTCAATCGGATCGCGCTTCAATGCTCTCTCCTTGGGCGACCGGGCTTCTTGTGCCCGGCAGGGCGTGGCTTCTCTTCGGGTTCCTCTTCCTCGGGGTCTTCCGGCGGGGCATCCATCCGGCCCGAGAGCACCTCCAGCGCCTCGTGGACGAGCCCGGTAAGCTCCTGCACCTGGGCGACGGTCAGGCCGAGCCTGGTCTGGGCTGTGGTGGGCACCGACAGGAGCCGGCCCCGCATGGACGCGCAGGCGCCCTCCCAGACCTTGGTGGCCTCGGACACCCGCATCAGCGAGTGCAGCTTCAAGTCCAGGTCAAGCTGGGCGTCATCGGCTTTGATCCGGGCCAGGCGTTCCTTGTCGTCGGTCTTCTTGTTCTCTCGGATCCAGGCCAGGGCGGTGACGAGGTCGTGG
>CAIXHJ010000087.1 GCA_903919165.1 uncultured Holophagaceae bacterium | reverse complement strand
GCCGATCAGGCCAATGCCAATGACACCCGTACCCTCGTCCTCCGCCTCGGGCAGCTCCGGGCGGAAAAGGCCCGCCTGTTCGGCTACAGGGACTACGCCTCCTACGTCCTGTCCACCCAGATGGCGAAGACCCCCGAAGCCGCAGAGAAGCTGATGACCTCCCTTGTACCCGCGGCCACGGCCAAGGCTCACGCCGAGGCTGCGAAAATGCAGGCCCTCATCGATGCCCAGAAGGGTGGCTTCCAGCTGGCCGCCTGGGATTGGGAGTTTTACGCCGAGCAGGTCCGCAAGGCCGAGTTCGATCTGGACGAATCCCAGATCAAGCCCTACCTCGAGCTGGACCGGGTGCTGAAGGATGGCGTCTTCTACGCCGCCAACCAGCTCTACGGCCTGACCTTCAAGGAGCGCCACGACCTCCCGACCTACCATCCCGACGTGCGGGTGTTCGAGGTCTTCGATGCCGACAAGAAGCCCCTGGCCCTCTTCTACGCGGACTATTTCAAGCGGGACAACAAAGCCGGCGGCGCCTGGATGGACCCCTTCGTGAACCAGTCCGGCCTCCTGGGCACCAAGCCCGTGGTCTTCAACGTCTGCAACTTCACCAAGCCCGCCCCCGGCCAGTCTGCGCTGATCAGCTTCGATGACGTGACCACCCTGTTTCACGAGTTCGGCCACGCCCTGCACGGCCTGTTTTCGAACGTGAGGTACCCCCTCCTCGCCGGCATCAACGTCCCCAACGACTTCGCCGAGTTCCCCTCCCAGTTCAACGAGAACTGGGCCCTCCAGCCCCAGGTGTTCGCCCATTACGCCAAGCACTACAAGACCGGTGCGCCCATGCCCCAGGCCCTGGTGGACAGGATCAAGAAGGCTCAGACCTTCAACCAGGGCTACGCCCTGACCGAATACCTGGCCGCGGCCCTGCTCGACATGGCCTGGCACTCCCAGACCGCTGATACTCCGGCCAAGGACGTGCAGGTCTTTGAGATCTCGGCCCTGGACCACTTCCACATCAACCTGGCAGAGGTGCCGCCCCGGTACCACTCCACCTACTTCGCCCACATCTGGTCCAGCGAAGGCTACTGTGCAGGCTACTACGCCTACCTGTGGAGCGAAGTGCTGGATCATGACACCTACGCCTGGTTCAAGGCTCACGGCGACCTTACCCGCGCCAATGGTGACCGGCTCCGCAAGATGATCCTCTCCAAGGGCAGCACCGAGGACATGGCCAGGATGTACCGCGCCTTCCGCGGCCAGGATCCCAGTGTCGAACCTCTGATCGAGGCCCGAGGAATGCAGGTGGCTCCTGCCAAGTAGACGGACGACAAGCAGAAGTCTAATGAACGGTCCCCACTCTGAATCGATGCTCTTTCAGAGCCATGATGGAAGGCCGCAGTACCCGTAGCTCAGTCGCGAGGCTCCACCTCCGCGACCGAGCCTAGCGAGGAGCGGGAGGATAGCGCGGGGCGCTGTCCGTCAGGCGGAGGAGCGTTGGCCCCACCCCTACCTTGAACAGATGCTCCTTCGGAGCCATGATTGAAAGACGCAGTACCCGTAGCTCAGTTGGGAGGCTCCGCCTCCGCGATCGAGCCTAGCGAGGAGTGGGAGGACAGCGCGGGGCGCTG
>CAIXHJ010000086.1 GCA_903919165.1 uncultured Holophagaceae bacterium | reverse complement strand
CTAGGAGCGTGTCCAAGTAATGGGTGGGGGCTGCACTGGGGCGCCAGCCGAGGGAGGCAAGAAAGGCGACGAAGGCCTTGGTGGGTCCAAGGTCGAGGAGCCTGACGCAGCATCCCGACGGCTGCCGCCCCAGCCCTTCGGGTTGATGGCAAAGGGCCCCCATGCGGCGTCAGCGGGCTTGAACGGTGTACACCTGCACCGCCCTGCGCCCTCTTCCTTGCCTGGAGACCCTTTGCCGTCAATGCAGCCCCTATCGATTACTCGGACTAGCTCCTGGCTATGATGATCGTGTTCCCGGGATCTTGCCCATGCCTCTTCTCTTCGCCATCGCCTACCACGCCCTGACCCTGCTCAGCTGGCTGCTGATCGCGTCGGCCCTGATCTCCTGGTTCCCGATCGACGCGAGGAACCGCTGGGTCCGGCTGCTGCACGCCATCACCGATCCCGTCCTACATCCGATCCGGGCCATCGTCCCGCCCATCGGCGGGATCAGTCTGGACATCTTCATCGCGCTGCTGCTGCTGTGGGGCGTCCAGAGGGTCATTGCCCAGGCCGTCGGTTCCTGACAGGAGGTCGCATGAAATACACCCCCCTTGACATCCAGCGCCGGGAATTCGAAAAGGTCTTCCGGGGCCTCGAAGAGTCCGAGGTCCGGACCTTCCTCCATGAGATCGCCGGGGAATGGGAGGAACTCCTCGCCGAGAACCAGAAGCTGAAGGAGGAGATCCTCGACAGCCGGGAGCGCCTGCACCAGTACCAGGACCAGGACCGCATCTTCCGCGAAACCCTGCTCCAGGCCCAGCGCACCCGCGAGGACGTGCTGGACGGCGCCAACCGCGAGAGGGAGCTGATCGTCCGCGAAGCCCAGTTCAAGGCCGAAGAGCTCATCCGCGAGGCCCAGCAGCACGTGGTCGAGATGGAAGTTCATCTGCGGAACCTGAAGATGGAGCGCCTGAAGTTCCTCCGGGAGCTGGAATCCCTCCTGGACCGGACCCGCCGCCATCTCCAGGAGGAGGCGCCGGACGTCTACTTGGCCGCGCCTCCCACCCTGAACCTGGAAGGACTGGATCTGAGCGCCCTGGATGAATTGGACCCGAAGCCGCGCGGATCTGATCGCAGTTAGGCCGCACGGTCCTTCAAGGAGCCACGTTTCTCATGAACCCATCCAGAGCTTTAGTTGTCCCATTTGGGATGGCACTGCTGATGTCATGCAGCGCCCAGGAAATCCACTCGGATGAACCCATCTCGGAGTCACCTTCGAGCTCCGAAGTGCTGTCGAAAGCCGCAGAGGTCTATCGGAACCTGAAGTCCTATCGGGATGAGGGGATTGCCGTCACGAAATTCGAGCGGCTCATCGCGGCCCACACGACCGAACGCCACTTCACCACCGCCTACTCGAGCCCGGGACAATTCCGCTTCCAGTTCACCGAAGCTGGTGTGGTAAAAGGCTTGTCCCAATACGTGGTCTGGAAGCAGGGCGATGAGGTGAAGTCATGGTGGACGGTCAAACCCACGGTGGTCCAGCATGCCAGCCTTGACAGTGCGATTGCCGGAGCGACTGGCGTATCGGGGGGCACGGCCTATACCATCCCTTCGGTCTTGCTGAATGAAGCCGCATGGAAAGGGCTCAATTGGACGTCTTTAACCAACGGCTACCGGATCAGCGATGGCGTTGAAAGGGATATCCCTTGTTTCCGGATCCAGAGGCTCACCTCGACCCGGGCTGAAAAACACGGCGGCATTGAGACCCCGGCGACAACAGGGAAGGAAACCTACTGGGTTTCCAAGGATGCCTTTCTGCTGCTCAGGATCGACAGCGAAACGGACTTCGGTTCATTTCTTACGAAAGGATTCGTTCAGTATTTCCCGACCATCAACTCACCAATTTCCGAAACGGCCTTCGAATTCGGACACTGAACGGCCACGGAGCACCCATGTCCCACGCAGTCATCCTCCATTGCCTCCGCAGCCCCATCGGCAAGTTCCAGGGGGCGCTGGCGCCCCTGGCGGCGCCGGATCTGGCGGCGCAGGTGGTGAAGGCCCTGCTGGCCAGCGTCCCGGGGGCGATGCCCACGGAAGCCATTTTCGGCCATGTGGTGAGCGCTGGCGTTGGCCAGGCCCCGGCCCGCCAGGCGGTTCTCCGGGGCGGGCTGCCCGCCAGCGTCTCCGCCCTCACCATCAACAAGGTCTGCGGCAGCGGCCTCAAGGCCATCCAGCTGGCCGCCAACGCGGTGCGCCTGGGCGACCACGAGGTGGTCCTGGCGGGCGGCATGGAGTCCATGTCGAACGCACCCTACCTGCTGCCCAAGCTCCGGACTGGCGCCCGCATGGGCCACACGGAGGCCAAGGACGCCATGATCCTCGACGGCCTCTGGTGCGCCCTGACCGACCAGCACATGGGCCATACCGGCGAACTGGTGGCCGAGAAGTACGGCGTCAGCCGCGAGGCCCAGGACGCCTGGGCCGCCGCAAGCCACCGCAAGGCCCTGGCCGCCATGCAGTCCGGCGCCTTCCAGGCCGAGATCGTGCCCATCGCCGTGCCGGGGAAGCACGGTGATCTGATCATCAGCGAGGACGAGGGACCCCGCGCCGATTGCACGGTGGAATCCCTCTCGAAACTTCGCCCCGCCTTCAAGAAGGACGGCACGGTCACTGCGGGGAATGCCCCGAGCGTCAATGATGGCGCGGCCGCGGCCCTGGTCAGCACAGAAGCCTTCGCCCGCGCCCACGGCCTGCCCATCCAGGCGCGCATCCTCGGCACTGCTACCGCCGGTGTTGCTCCCGAGTGGGTGCTCATGGCGCCTGTGGAGGCCATCCGCAAGCTGCTGGCCCAGGTGGGCTGGAAGATCAGTGACGTGGACCTCTGGGAGATCAACGAGGCCTTTGCCGTGCAGCTGGTGGCCACCATGAATGAGCTGAGGCTGCCCGTGGATCGCATCAACGTCCACGGCGGCGCCGTGGCCCTGGGCCATCCCATCGGGGCATCGGGAGCTCGTGTGATGGCCACGCTCCTCCACGCGCTGGAGCGTCTGAGCAAGCACCGCGGCGTGGCGGCGTTGTGTCTCGGGGGCGGCAACGCCATCGCCATGGCTGTGGAGCGGGTGTAGACCAGCACAGAGCCCAAAGAGAAAGGGCCCGCGAACCGGGCCCTTTCTGTATCAGGGAGCATTCGCCTAGAAGCGGTACCGCAGCTGGGCACCCAGGATATTGATGGCATTCTGGATGGTGCCGCTCAGGTTGCCGCGGGTTAGGTTGGGATCCGTTGCAGCTGAGCTGGTGGTGAGCATGACTTTGGAGTCGCTGACGAAGAGGCGGCTGTAGCCGACATCCAAGGCCATCTTCTTGGAGAAGTCGTAGCTGACCCCCAATGAGATCCACTTGCGGTCGTTGTCGGGGATGCGGGGCGTGCGGTGGGCGTCATCCACGGCGCCCTTATCGAAGGCGAGACCGGCCCGGAAGGTCCACTCCTGGTTGAGGATCCAGGTGCCGCCCAGGGACACGAAGGTGGTGTCGTTCCAGCTTTCGTCAGTGATGGAATCGGTGACCTGGGGGGGGGCATTATCGGTGAACTTCACGTCCAGCTGTTTGAAACACGACCATGTGGTGCGCGCCACCTCACCCTGGAGGGAGAAGGTGGGCGTCGCCTTCCAATCGAAGCCCAGGGAGGTCGTGGCGGGAAGCGGGAGATCGGCCTGGCCCTTGCCATTCCGGAGACCGGCACCGGTGAGCGCCGCATAATCGGTGGGGGGCATGGAGGTGGGGTAACTGAAGGTGGCATCACCCTTGAGGGTCATGGTCATGGCACTCGAGTAGGCGAGGCCGAAGCGCAGATCCGGGTTGGGCTGGAGGGTCAAGCCGACCTTGTAGCCATAGCCCCAGCCACTGCCCTTGAGGCCGGCCTGGCCATCCCAGGCGCCGGGGATGGCATAGCCCGGAGTGCCGAAGGTGGCGTTGGGGGCTCCCATGGCGACGTTGGCCACAGGGCTGTTCTGGCCGGGGCCCGGCGACACGGTGGACAACCCGGCAGCAGCCAGGGCGGGACCCACCTTCAGGGCGAGTGCCGTACCGTAGTCCACGGCGTTGGTGAGTTCCGCATCGGCCTTGCGAGCCACAAAGGCCACGCCGAAGGAGAACATATCGTTTACGCGATAGGCCACACTGGGCGCGATATCGATGGTCTTCAGATCGGATTTGAGCGCATGGTAGCGCCCGATCCAGTTGGAGTCGTACTCGGTGGTGAGGCCGAAGGGCACATTCAGCGAAAGGCCCAATTTGAGGTCTTTGGTCACGCTGTACATGATGTTGAACTCTGGCAGCACGGCCGAGATGCCCGCATTGCCGTGGTTGGGTGGGCCGGAGATGGTGTTCAGGTTGGTGCCGGTGACCGGTGCGCTCTGGAAACCGAGGCCAAGCAGCCCCACTGTCCGGGTGGCACTCCCATCGGCGAACTTGGCGCTCAGACCGACGTAGGTGCCGCCGAAGGAGAACTGCGT
>CAIXHJ010000085.1 GCA_903919165.1 uncultured Holophagaceae bacterium | reverse complement strand
GATCTGTCACCCCATTGGGGGCACTGCCGTGCCCCCAAACCCCCGCCAAGTGTGGTGTCTCAGCGCGGAGGATGATCCAGGTTCTCCCGGGACACCACACTAGCTCTTCCAGAAAAGCTCCATGCCCCCGCCCGGCCTTGTGGATCCTATTAAACCCAGGGTTACAGGGCAGCCCGGAGGGCCTTGATGGCCTCTGGCAATCCAGCGGGGTTGGCTCCTCCACCCTGTGCGAGGTCCTTCCTTCCGCCCCCCCGGCCATCCAGGGCCGGGAGCATGGCCTTGAACAAAACCCCGGCATCGTGGGGAAGATCGGCTGAGACGGATACCAGGGCAGCCACCTTGTTTTCGGAGGCCTTTGAAGCCAGCACGATGACGGCGCTGTGGTGCCTGGTCCGGACCTGGTCCATGAATTCCCGCAGGGCGTTGCCCTCGAGTCCTTCGACGACCGCCGTGACCAGGGTGGTGCCCTTCACCAGCTCAACCTGCTCGGCGCTACCGCCGCCACCAGCTGCCTTCAGCTTGGCATCTTTGAGGTCCCGCTCCAGTTGGGTGATGCGCTGATCCTTGGCTACCAGCAGCTCGGGTAGGGCATCCCGATTGGAGTTGGCCCGCCTCGAGAGTCCTTGGATAAGGGATTCATCGGCTTGGAGCAGTTCCAACGCCATCTCGCCGGCCACGGCTTCGATGCGCCGGACCCCTGCGCTGACGGCGCCCTCGGAGATGATCTTCACCACCCCGATCTCGCCCGTATTGGGGACGTGCGTTCCACCACAGAGCTCGGTGGAGAAACCGGGGACCTGGACCACCCGCACCACGTCGCCGTACTTCTCGCCGAAAAGAGCCATGGCTCCGGAGGCGAGGGCCTCCTCGATGTCCATCTCGCGCACCTCGGTATCCGTGGATTTGAGGGCTTGCCGCGAGGCCAGCCGCTCGATCTCTGCGATCTGCGAAGGTTCCAGGTGCGCGAAATGCGTGAAGTCGAAGCGCAGGTGGGAGGCATCCACCACACTGCCAGCCTGTTTCACATGGGTGCCTAGCACTTCCCGCAGAGCCGCGTGCAGCAGATGGGTGGCCGTGTGGTGGGCCCGGATTCGACGTCGGCGGATGGGGTGCACCAGGGCATTGACCGACGAGTTCTCATGCAATGAACCCGTGATCACGACCTTGTGGAGATGTCGCTTCTGGGCGGGAGCCGTGCAGTCAAGCACTTCTGCGTGACCGCCCTCGAAGCGGAGCTGACCTGTATCGCCCACCTGGCCCCCAGACAGGGCATAGAAGGGCGTGCGGTCCAACAGGACATAGCCTTCACCCGTAAGTTGTTTCACTCGCCGGTGGTTTGCATCAAAGAGTGCCACCACATGGGCTTGGCTTTCGAGGTGGTCATAGCCTGTGAAACGCGTGGGCGGCAGGTCCGCCAGCACGGCCAGGTCTCCGGCCAAGCGCAGGTCGTGGGCCTTCATGGCAGCCCGTGCTCGGACGCGCTGAGCGTTCAGCTCCTGCTGGAATCCGGCTAGGTCGGCGGCGATGCCCCGTTCCCTGCACCAGTCCTCCACAAGGTCCACGGGGAAGCCGTAGGTGTCGTAGAGCCGGAAAATGTCTGAACCTGTCAGGAGGCCCTTCGAAATGTCGCTTCCTTCGAGGATCTTGAGGCCCGCTGACAGAGTGTGGCTGAACTGCTGCTCTTCCCTCTGGAGCGATTTCTGGATGCGGCCCAGCTCAGCCAGCAACTCGGGGTACTGATCGCCCATGGCCAGGAAGACGGCCGGTGCGAGATCCGCGAAGAATAGCCCTTCGATGCCGAGCTTCCGGCCGAAGCGCAGGGCCCTGCGCACGATCTTGCGGAGGACGTAGCCCCGGCCCTCGTTGCTGGGGACCACGCCATCGAAGCACATGAACGTCGCGGCCCGGATGTGGTCAGCAATGACCTGGGAAGCGGTGCGGTTCGCATGTTCCTTCCGGTCCTCGGGCTTCACTTTTGCGGCCTTCCAGATGGCCTCGAAGATGGGCTCGAACAGATCGATCTCGTAATTGGTATCCACCCCTTGGACGATGCTTGCGGTGCGCTCCAGGCCCATGCCCGTGTCGATGCTGGGCTTGGGAAGGGGGGTAAGCACACCCTTCGCGTCACGCTCGTATTGCATGAAGACCAGATTCCAGATCTCCATGACACGGTCACCTTCGCCGTTGGGAGTGGCATCGCCCGGGATGTGGTCACCGCGGTCAAAGTGCATTTCCGAGCAGGGACCGCAGGGTCCGGTGTCGCCCATCTGCCAGAAGTTGTCTGACTTGCCAAAGCGCATGATGCGGTCGGGGCGCACTCCCGCGGCCTTCCATAAGCCCTCGGCTTCGGTGTCCGCAGGCACTCCATCCGCTCCCTCGAAGACGGTGACCCACAGCCTCGAAGGATCCAGGCCCAGGCAACCCTGGTCCACGGGGCCGGTGACGAATTCCCAGGCGAAACGGACGGCATCGGCCTTGAAGTAGTCGCCGAAGCTGAAGTTGCCAAGCATCTCGAAGAAGGTGTGGTGGCGTGCCGTGAAACCCACCTGGTCCAGGTCATTATGCTTGCCGCCGGCACGCAGGCATTTCTGGCTGGTGGTGGCGCGGCTGTAGTCGCGGTTCTCCTTGCCAAGGAATACGTCCTTGAACTGGACCATGCCCGAGTTCGTCCACATCACCGTAGGGTCGTCGGCGGGCCCGATGACGGCACTGGAGGCCACCCGGCGGTGTCCCTGGCGCTCGAAGTACTGAAGGAATCGCTGGCGGAGTTCGGAGGTTTTCATGAGTTCCCGTGACGCGATGCGCCTGAAGACTGAAGACTGAAGACTGAAGACTTGGGACTTAGGACCGCCTAATGCCTGAAGTGACGCATGCCGGTGAAGAACAGCCATACACCGAGCTTCTGGGCGGCGGCGATGACTTCGCCATCCCGGAGGCTTCCGCCCGGTTCGACGAAGGCGGAAACACCGTGGCTGGCAGCCAGTTCCAGCCCATCGGGGAAGGGAAAGAAGGCATCGCTGCCCAGTGCTGCGCCACGGGCGCGGTCCCCGGCCTTCCGACAGGCGATCTCGACGGAGTCCACGCGGCTCATCTGGCCAGCGCCGATGCCCACAGTGGCACCGTCCTTCACCAGGACAATGGCATTGGATTTCACGGCCTTGGCCACGCGCTGGGCCAGCAAGAGGTCCTCGGCCCTTGGTTTGGAACCGGGGCCGCTGGCCTTCACTTCCCAGTCCTCGAAGGGCGCGAAAGCGTCATCTGCCCGCTGCACCAGATAGCCACCGCCGATGGACCTGGAATCCAGGCCTTCGGCGCTCTGAGGCCAATGATCGGGTGTCTGCAGAATGCGGAGCTGTTTCTTGGCTGCGAACACTTCGAGAGCTTCACCCGTGAAGGAGGGAGCCAGGATGACCTCCCAGAAGTTCTGGGCCATGACGTGGGCGACCTCGGCCCCGACCGGACGGTTGAAGGCCACGATGCCGCCGAAGGCACTGACAGGGTCACCGGCCTGCGCGCGCATGAAAGCTTCCATGGCATGGGGGCCCTGTCCCACACCGCAAGGATTGTTGTGCTTGACGATGACGCAGGCCGGGGCCGGGAATTGCCAGACCAGGCGCGCGCAGGCATCGGCATCGAGCAGGTTGTTGAAACTAAGTTCTTTGCCTTGATGCTGGTGGCAGGCGGCCATGCCCTCGGCCTTCCGGCCGGGCTCCACATAGAAAGCCGCCGCCTGATGGGGATTCTCTCCATAGCGAAGCCCTTGCTTCTGGACGAGGTTCAGGCAGAGGTGGTGGGGCAGGTCCGGGGTCTTCCGCGCGGTCAGTTCCCGCTCCATCCAGCCGGAGATCGCCGCGTCGTAAGCCGCGGTCCTTCGGAAGGCTTCGAGTGCGCAGTGCCGTCGGTCCTCCAGGTTCCAGACTCCTGCCTGAAGCCTTTCAAGGTACGGGCCGTACTGGGCTGGATCAGTGAGTACCGTGACGGAAAGATGGTTCTTCGAGGCACTGCGGATCATGCTCGGGCCGCCGATATCGATCTGTTCAACGGCCTCTGCGGCCGTGACCCCTTCCCGGGCGATGGTGGCCTCGAAGGGGTAGAGGTTGACCACGACCAAGTCGATGGGATCGATGCCCTGCTCTTTGGCGTCGGCGACATGCTCAGCCAGGTCTCGCCGGTAGAGGAGACCTCCGTGGATGCGAGGGTGAAGGGTCTTCACCCGTCCATCGAAGCATTCCGGCGCGCCGGTGTAGGCCGCCACCTCCAGCGCCTCGAGCTTCGCCTCCTGCAAAGTGCGGAGGGTCCCACCCGTGGCCAGAATCCGCCATCCCTGGGCCAGCAGGCCCTCCACCAGGGGGATGAGCCCCACCTTGTCATACACAGAGATCAATGCCGTCGGCATGTCCGCCCCCTGAACCCTTGATTTTTCCATGTCTCCGGGACTTTCGGAAGGGATGGATGTCCAAGTGTGGGCGCTGGGGGATCCCGGACGAGCTTCGGAACCGAGAGTTCATCCCGAATGTGATCCCCGCCACAGCGAATGCGGATATCCCAGATCTGGAGGATTTCCTGGACATCTGAAGTCACAGCCTCGTGAGGACCCTTGGTGGGGTTGATCGGGCCTCCTTTACCTTGAAGGTTCCAAGCCCCATTCTGGAAGCCCTGGAGTGGGCCCATGCCGACGATCAAGATCAACGACGTTGCACTGAGCGTGAATCCCGGCACCCTAGTGCTGGATGCCTGCCGCACGGTGGGCATCGATATCCCCCACTATTGCTATCACCCGGCCCTCACGCCCGTGGCCACCTGCCGCATGTGCCTGGTGGAGATCAAAGGGCAGCCGAAGCTGGCCACCAGCTGCACGACCACGGTACCGCCTGCGCCGAAGGACAATCCGGACGCCGTGGTGATGGAGGTCCTCACCAACACTCCCGCCGTGGCTGATGCCCGCGCTGGCGTGATGGAATTCCTGCTCATCAATCACCCCCTCGATTGCCCCATCTGCGACCAGGCTGGCGAGTGCAAGCTCCAGGATTATTCCTACCACTATGGAAGTGGCGACTCACGCATGGGTGAAGTGAAGCGGCGCTACCGGTACGAGGACCTCGGTGCCAAGATCGTCATCGACAAGAACCGCTGCATCCACTGCACCCGCTGTGTGCGGTTCACCCGCGAAATCAGCGGTGGCGGCGAACTGACCGTCGCCTCCCGTGGCTCGCGGTTGGAGGTCACGACCTTCACGGGGAAGAGCATGGACCAGAATCCTTTTGCCGGGAATGTGGTGGATCTCTGCCCAGTTGGTGCTCTCACGAGCCGTGACTTCCGCTTCCGCAAACGGGTCTGGTACCTCAAGAGCGCTCCGTCCATCAGCCGCCACTCGGCCCTGGGCAACCCCATCTGGATCGACCATGAGGGCAACCGGATCCACCGGTTCCGTCCCCGGCCCATGGAAGGCAACGAGACCACGCACTTTATCAGCGACGAGGAACGGTACGCTTACGCCCAGTACAACCGGACGGGCCTGGCACCGGTCGTCCAGTTGAACAGATCGCCGGCCTCGATGGACGCCATTCGCGAGGCTCTTCAGTCTGCCGGTCCCGTGGCCGTCATCGGCCAGGGTACGTTCGGTTGCGATGCCGCCCAGCGTCTGGGCGAACTGGCCACATCGGCGGAGTCGCGTTACGGAAGTGGCGACAAGACCATCGCCGTGGTGCTTCCCAAGTACCAGTCCAGTGCGGACGGCATCCTGAACCGCCGCGGCTTCATGGAGCGGGGTTTCCGCTTCGGCGCGCTCGCGGAACTGCTGGGGAAGGTAGAGCGTGGTGAGGTCAAGGCCGTGGTTCTGCTTCATGATGCGGCCTTCACCAGCGCCAAGGAGACGGAGCTGCTGCTAGAGATCCTCAAGGCTTCGACCTTCAGCCTGGCCTTGGAAGTGGAGCCCTCGGGTTTGGGCCGAGCCGCAACCGCGTGGCTTCCCATCACGAACTATGCCGAGGAGAGCGACTTTATCGTCAACCATGACGGTGAGCTGCGGCGCTACCAGAAGGCCCTTCAGCCCCCCAAGGGCGTCCGCACCCTGCCCGCCTGGATGAAGGACCTGGCTGCCATTCCTGCAACCGTGTAGCCAGGGAGAAAAGCGGACGCCTGAAGGCGCCCGCTTATTGTTCATCGGGAATGAGGTCCTACTTCTTCACAACCTTGGCATCCTCGACGAGCATCCCGTAGGTGTAGCCCGAGCCGAAATCCCTGTCCACGCGCACGACACCTTTGGCAGTCACCACATCGCCCTTGGCGACGGTGTCCTGGCTGGTGACGGTGATGTCATGCGTTCCCTTCGACGGGTCGCCGCTGCCGTCTTGCAAGTGGATCCAGTTCTTCCCCATCACGCCCGGGTTGTACTTCACCACCTGTCCGCGGATGCTGACGGACTTGTCCTTCAGGCCAACCTTCTGAGCCCAGATCTCAGCCACGGTCCGGGCCTCCGCGCCGGCGGCCTTGTCCACCTTGGGGATCAGGACCGGTGCGGGCGCGGGTGCACCCATGGGTGGAGCGGAGGCCGCAGCGCCAGGAGCTGCGGCAGCTGGCGCCGCGCCCGCGGGTCCAGCCAGGGTTCCAAAGAAGACCTCGGCGAAAGTTCGGTTGAGGGTCTTGGATTCAAAATTGCTCATCAACATCGGATTGGCCACGGTGACCTCCGTGCCCTTGTCGATCTTGGCTTCCGGCACTGCCGCCCACACCTCGCCCCTGGCCGTCTGAATGCGCAGGTAGCAATAGGGGGAAGCGTCGATCCGCTCCAGCACCTTGCCGCTAATTCCCTGGCCCGCTGCAGGTGCGGCGGCCGGGGGCATGGCTCCCGAGGTGGGGGCGGCCACGATGGCATCCGATTTCTTGGATTGGCAACCGACGGAGGTCGCGAGGACGAAAAGAAGGGGAATGGCGCCGCG
>CAIXHJ010000084.1 GCA_903919165.1 uncultured Holophagaceae bacterium | reverse complement strand
CTGGATCCCCAGGGCGGGGTGCTGGGCGCGCAGCGGACCTTCGAGATCAAGGGCGACGAGATCTACCTGGACACGCTGGTCATCAAGTTCGAGGACCACTTTGTGGAGGAGAGCGATCCCTTGCGGGGCAAGGCCCTGATGCTCTTCCGGCGGGTCTTCACCAACAGCGTGAAGCCCGATGAAGGCTACGACCTGGACCGGAATGGCGTCACACCCGCCCTCTACCTGAGCCGGGCGGGCTCCAGTCCCTTCGAAAAGGACCTCTGGGCGAGGTTGTGGGAAGTGGCCAACAGCGAGACCCTGGCCAAGAAGGCCGGCGTGAAGGCCATCCACGGCCAGGCCGTCTACGGCAAGCTGGTGCCCGGCATGGTCTACACCTACCTGATGCGCAACACGGGAGAGATGATCCTGCCCCCGCCCAAGCCGCCGGTCGGCCCCCCGGCAGCTCCTTAGGACCTGTTCCTGGGCTTCCGCAGCGGCGCTTGCCTGAGCGGGGCCACCACCCCCCGCGGCGCCGTGCGAAGCTTTCACCATGCTGCATCTCCGGCCCTCCGATTACCGTCTCATGCCCTGGAAGGATGGGGGTGGCAGCACGACCGAGATCGCCATCGAGCCCGCGGGGGCGGGCCTTTCGGATCCCTTTTTGTGGCGGGTGAGTTCGGCGCGGGTGGAGGTTTCAGGGCCCTTCTCGCGGTTCCCGGGCCAGGCGCGTGCGCTGCTCTTGCTGGAAGGCGCGGGGCTGCTGCTGAACATCGGAAGCAAGGGTCGCCAGCGGCTGAAACATCCGGGACAGGTGGTGACCTTTTCCGGGGATGACGCCGTGGACGCCACGCTGATCCAGGGGCCCTGCCTGGATTTCGGGCTCATCCACGACCCCCGCCGGGTCCAGGCCACCCTCGAGTGGCTCACCCTGGGGAGAGAGGCCACCTCCATCAGCCTGGCCCCCACCACCCTGCTCTTCGCGCCCTGGGGAGTCGTCCAGGTGGACCCCCTGGGGATTCAGCTCGAGCACCGGGAATGTCTCTGGTTCGGGGCTTCCGAAGGGCCCACCCAGGGGGCCGGGTCGAAGCTCGGCCTGCGCGCGGCCCTGGGGACCACCCCCCTAGTGCTCGTGTCCATCCGGCCCGCCTAGCCCTTTCCCTGGATCCCATGACGACCACCCTCGGCACCTTGAACGACCTGAAGGTCTTGCGCCTGGGGCCGGAAGGAGCCTTCCTGGACGGTGGCCCCGAGGGGCCGGTCCTGCTGCCCCAGGCGCCCAAGGGCCTGGAACCAGGCCAGGTCCTGCAGGTCTTTGCCTACCGGGAGGACGAAGGGCGCCTCGTGGCGAGCCTGGGCCGGCCCCTGGCCCTCGGGGGCGAGGTGGCCTTCCTGAAGGTGGTATCCGTGAATCCCGCCGGGGCCTACCTGAACTGGGGCCTCCCCAAGGACCTGTTCATGCCCTGGAAGGAAGTGAGACACGAGCAGCGGCGCCTGGTGAAACCGGGGAACAAGGTGCTGGTGTTTCTCTTCTCGGACGAAGTGGGCCACATGGCCGCCTCCACCCGCCTATCGGACTTCCTGGGTGACGCAGCCGAGGGCTTCCAGGAAGGGGAGAGGGTCTCTCTGGTCATCGGGGATCGCACGGATCTGGGGGTCCGCGTCATCGTCAACCACCGCTACTGGGGCATGGTCCACGACAGCGATCTTTTCAGCCAGGTCAGCCGAGGCGAAACCCGGGAGGGCTACGTCAAGGCCCCGCGCGCCGACCTCAAGCTGAGCATCTCGTTGAGCGCGCCGGGCTACGCCAAGGTCGATGCCGTGGCCCAGGCCCTGCTCGACACCCTGACACGCCACGGGGGGTTCATGGCCGTGACCGACAAGAGCGCCCCCGAAAAGATCCACGCCCTGTTCGGCATCAGCAAGAAGGTGTTCAAGCAGACCCTCGGCGCCCTCTACAAGCAACGGCGGATCACCATCGAGGCGGAGGGCATCCGGACGGTATCTAGCTCGGCCCCAGGTTCTTCGAGGGAAGGCTGACCCTCATCCCACCACTCTGGTCTTTGGGACCTCTATCCCCGCCGTTTCTCAGTGGGATTCCGGGCCATCTTGGCGCAAACTTGGTCGGCGGATTCCTTCACCTGGGCCTGCCGCTCGAAGCCCCGCTTCTCTCCGGAGTGGAGCATGGTGACGAGGGCCTGGCGGGCCTCGGCGAGGTCCTTGCGGAAGTGGTCGAACTCGCCGCGGGAAGCGGGGAGAACAGCCAGACTGAGGACCAGGCCGGGGAGGAGGAAGGGCACGCTGGGCTTCATGAAATCTCCTGGAGAATGAACGCTTGGGGACTGCAGGACACCGCTCACCATCTAAGCCGGTGATTCATTCCAACCGGATGGCCGCCCCAGTGGAATCGGGCTGATTGCTTAGGGCTGATTACCTAGCTGCCAAAAGACAAGCAGCGGCTCATGGTTCGCCTTCACTGAACCTCCAGCACCGCCAGTCCATCCTGCTGGGTTGATCTTCCGCTGACGCAGACGATCTCGCCGACGCGGAAGGGGCGCTGGCGGCGGCGGATGGCGTCGGGGAAGGCCACGGCTTCGCAAAGGCCAGTCTCGTCTTCGAAGGTGATGAACTGCATGCGTTCGCCCTTCTCGGTGGCCACATCCTTGTCGGCCACGACCAGGGCCCAAAAACGCATTCTACGGTTGGGTTTCGCCACATCGGCGGCCCGGTCGGGGCCCCCGCCCTTCCGCACCCGGGCCAGGGCGGCGGGGTGCAGGTCCAGAGTGAGGCCCAGGGTCGCCATTTCCAGATCGGCGCGGTCGAAGAGGTCCGTGGGGCGTGGGCGCATGCCCGGTGGCACGCCGCCCAGGCGCGCCCACATGAGGCGCGTACGATCGCCATCGGTTGCCCAGCAGTCGAAGGCCCCGGCGGCGCAGAGCGCCTCGGCGGTGGTGACGGAAAGCTTCACCCGGCCCAACAGGTCGTCCAGGTGCTCGAAGGGACCGTGCGCATCACGTTCCGCCAGCAGCCCGCGGATCTCCTTTTCGAGGGCGCCCCGCACCTGCATGAGGCCCACGCGCAGGGCCTGTTCGCCCTCGGCGCTGAAGGGCCAGGCGGATCGGTTCGCATCGGGCCCGCGCACCACCAGGCGGTGGCGTCGGGCATCGCCCAGGTAGGCGATGGCGGGGTAGTAGCCGCCCTGGTTAGTGATGACCGACGCGAAGAACACCGCCGGATGGTGGGTCTTGATCCAGGCGCTCTCGAAGCTCACCTGGGCGTAGCTGGCCGAATGCGGCTTGCAGAAGGAGTAGCCCGTGAAGGTGCGGATCATGTCCCAGGCCTCGTCCACGGTGGCCGCGCGCACGCCCCGCTCCGCGGCGCCGCGCCGGAAGCGGGCCTCGAAGAAGGGCAACTTGGCCTCGCAGTCGGGCTTGCCCAGCAGCTTGCGGAGCTGGTCGGCGTCATAGTGGCTCCAGCCCGCCAGTGCCACGCAGACCTTGATGACGTCCTCCTGGTAGACCAGCACGCCGAAGCTCTCGGACAGCAGCTCGGTGAAGACGGGATCGCTGGGCTCCCAGACCTCCTCGCCCCGGCTGCGCTTCACGTAGCGGTCCACCCAGCGGTAGGCGGCGGGGCGGATGAGGCTGGAGTGGATCACCAGGGTCTCGAAGTCGCCCTTCCTCACTCGCTGCTGGAGCTGGCGCGTGGCGGGACTCTCCACGTAGAAGACGCCGATGCTGTCGCCCCGGGCCAGCAGAGCCTGGGTACCGGGATCATTCCGGGAATGGGTGCCGGGATCCTTCGGCACGCGGTCCCCCAGCACCTCGTAGGCATCGCGGATGACGGCCAGGCTGCGGTTGCCCAGGAGGTCGATCTTCACCAGTCCGTAGTTCTCCACGCCGTCCTTGTCCCAGGTGGTGGTGGAGACGTTCTCCTTGGCGGGCGCGGGCTGGAAGGCGGCATGCTCCCACAGGGGCCCGGGGGTGACGATGGTGCCTCCGGGGTGCACGGAGAACTGATGGAAGTGGCCCTGCAGGGCCTGGGCCTGACGCAGGATCACATCCCAGGCGGGGTTCTCCGAGGCGCGCTCCAGCCCCCCTTCCCAGCCACGCACGTAGCGGGCCAGCTGCTTCAGCTCGCTGTCGGGCCGCCCGTGGGCCTGGGCCACGGCCCGCAGCGCCCCCTTCGATTTGAAGTAGGCGTGGTTGGACACCATGGCCACGCGGTCCCGCCCGTAGCGGTCGAAGACG
>CAIXHJ010000083.1 GCA_903919165.1 uncultured Holophagaceae bacterium | reverse complement strand
GGCGATCTTGTTGTAGGCGCCCCGCAGCTTGAAGGAGAACACCGGCTGCAGATCCTCCCGCTTGAACCAGACCGGTGCGCCGACACGTTCCGTGAGCTGGCGCGCGGGTTCCAGAGGGGACTCGATGGCCACGTCGTAGACCAGGGCCGTGAGGATGCGGTCCATGAGGTCACGGGATTCTGGGGCGGTCTGCTGGGACATGGGAACTCCGGTAGAGCATGACGAAAAACCCCCCGACCTGAGGTGCGGGGGGTGGCGAAGAACCAAGGTGTGGAACCTGTCCTAGCCCCCTCCGGGGATGCGAATAATCGAAATGGAGGACCGGCGGGACATGGGGGCTCGTTTCAGTGAGTCAGACAGCCTAGCATCCGCGCAGGCCCTCCACAAGCAGCCTAAGAGTGCTGCCGCGGATCCACCGGCGCTGGCAGACTGGATGGATGGCGAAGAAGCGCGGGTGGGGGCGGCGGATCCTGGTCTGGACGGGCTGGGCCGTGGGCCTGTTCCTTCTCCTGAACCTGATCCTGGTGGCGGTCTTCCGGTACGTGCCGGTGCCGACCTCGGGGCTGATGGTCCAGCGGCGCCTCGAAGCCTGGTCGGACAGCAAGCCCTACACCTCGCGCCATCGCTGGGTGCCGCTCGAGGACATCTCACCCAGTCTGGGCGCGGCCGTGATCGCCGCCGAGGATCAGAACTTCCCGGAGCATTTCGGGTTCGACTGGCAGGCCATCGAGAAGGCGGTCCAGCACAACGAGCACAGCCGCCGGAAGCGCGGCGCCTCCACGGTGTCCCAGCAGACGGCGAAGAACCTCTTCCTGTGGAGCACCCGTTCCTGGACGCGGAAGGGCCTGGAGGCCTGGTTCACCCTGGTCCTCGAGGCGGGCTGGTCGAAGAAGCGGATCCTGGAGGTCTACCTGAACATCGTGGAGTTCGGGGATGGCGTCTATGGCGCGGAGGCCGCGGCCCGCACCTTCTTCGGCAAGCCGGCGAAGCGCCTCACTCCGTCCGAAGCGGCGCTGCTGGCGGCGGTGCTGCCGAACCCGCACAAGTTCCACGCGAGCGCCCCCAGTGAATACATCCGTGGGCGGCAGGCCTGGATCCTCAACCAGATGCGCCAGCTGGGGGGCGACCAGGTGGTGAAGGACCTGGAAAGCTGAACCGGGCGACAAAAGGTTCCAGCGGCCCGGAATCTCCGGGCAATCATCACGATTCCCTACCCACTGGTTTCCTTGGCTGAACCGCGGTATAGAATGGGGCCCAATCTTCCAGGAGGATCCAGCATGAAGCCCCCCGTTCGTGTGGCCGTCACCGGCGCAGCCGGTCAGATCGGATACAGCATTCTCTTCCGCATCGCCAGCGGCGCGATGCTCGGCAATGACCAGCCCGTGATCCTCCAGCTGCTGGAGATCACCCCGGCCCTGAAGGCGCTGAACGGCGTCGTCATGGAACTCAAGGACTGTGCCTTCCCGCTGCTGGCGGGTGTGGTCACCTCCGACGACCCCATGGTGGCCTTCAAGGATGTGGACTACGCGCTGCTGGTGGGCGCCCTGCCGCGCAAGGCCGGCATGGAGCGCAGCGACCTGCTGAGCGCCAACGGCGGCATCTTCAAGCCCCAGGGTCATGCCCTGAGCGAAGTGGCCAGCCGCAACGTCAAGGTGCTGGTGGTGGGCAACCCTGCCAACACCAACGCCCTCATCGCCCTGTCCCACGCCCCCAAGCTCAAGCCCACCCAGTTCCACGCCATGGTGCGCCTGGACCACAACCGGGCCATCTCCCAGCTGGCGGAGAAGACGGGGAAGCCCGTCACCTCGAT
>CAIXHJ010000082.1 GCA_903919165.1 uncultured Holophagaceae bacterium | reverse complement strand
TCCTCTTCGACCTGGGGGGCGCCGCCCTCGGCGTCCGCGCGCTGGGAAGCATCTCGGGCCTGCTGAACCCGAAGACCGCGGACATGCTCTTCGTGGTGAACATCAATCGGCCCTTCGCGGAGGACCTGCCCCGCTTGCGGACGATGTTCGACGAGGTACAGGCCGCCGCCCGCCTTCCCGTGACAGGCCTGGTGGCCAACACGCACCTGATGGACGAGACGATGCCGGAGACCGTCCGGGGAGGCATCCGCGCAGCTCGGAAACTGGAGGCGGCGTCCGGAATTCCGCTGCGCTTCTGCGCCATGCAGCTCCACCTGGCCCGGGCGTTCGGCGGCCCGGAAGGAGACGTGGAAGGGCTGCCGATTCTCGCGATGGAACGATACATCCTGGCACCGTTCGGATCCAAGCCGCGGGGGGCGCAGCGGCGCTCCACCGTTGTCTGACGAGTCACCCGCAAAGGAGCCTCGCATATGGGGACCGTGCTCATAGAAAAGGACCGGTGCAAGGGCTGTGGGTTGTGTGTCCAGGCCTGCCCGTCCCACGTCCTGGCCATGTCCCATGAGATCAACACCCGGGGCTATTTCTTCCCGCTGGTGGAGCACCCGGACGACTGTAACGGCTGTCGCTACTGCGTGCTCGTCTGCCCGGACGTGGCCGTGCAGGTGGAACACAAGGGCAAGACGACCGCCGCGCCCGAGGCGCTCAACGACCTGTCCATGCACTACTGCCCGGGCTGCACGCATGGAGTCATCCACCGCCTGGTGGCCGAGGCCATCGACGCCCTCGGCATCCGGGAGCGTACGGTGGGCGTGGCTCCGGTCGGCTGCAGCGTCCTCGCCTACGAATACTTCAACTGTGACATGCACGAGGCCTCCCACGGCCGCGCCATGGCCGTGGCCACCGGGATCAAGCGGGGGCGGCCCGACCTGATCGTCTTCAGCTACCAGGGGGACGGGGACCTGGCCTCGATCGGCATGGCGGAGACCATCCACACTGCCAACCGGGGCGAGAAGATCACGGTGATCTTCGTGAACAACGCCATCTATGGGATGACGGGCGGCCAGATGGCCCCCACCACCCTGCCGGGGCAGGTGGCCTCGACCTGTCCGCTCGGACGGGATGTCGCCCTGGCGGGCTACCCCATCCGCATCGTGGAGCTCCTCAAAGAGCTCAGGACCCCGGCCTACCTGGCGCGCGTCTCAGTGCACGACCCCAAAGCCATCATCCAGGCGCGCAAGGCCATCAAGACCGCCTTCCAGCATCAGGTGGCCGGCACCTGCTTCTCGCTGGTCGAGATCCTCTCCACCTGCCCCACGGGCTGGGGTCTCATGCCGTACGAGGCCTGCGGATGGCTGGCGGAGCACATGATCCCCTACTACCCCCTGGGGGAGTTCAAGAACCCCGAGCAGGGAGTGGTCAAGGAAACGGAGCGGTAGTCATGCATACTGAGATCATCCTCGCGGGGTTCGGCGGACAGGGTGTCCTGCTCATCGGAAAACTCCTCGCCTACGCGGGCATGCAGGCGGGCCGCGAGGTCACCTGGATGCCCGCCTACGGCCCCGAGATGCGCGGCGGCACCTGTAACTGCACCGTGGTACTGTCCGGGCGGCCCATCGGATCGCCCATCAGCAAGTCGCCCCATGGCCTCATCGCCTTGAACCTTCCCTCCCTGGACAAGTTCGAGGACGCGGTGCGGCCGGGCGGCGTCATCGTGGTCAACACTTCCCTCATCAACCGCCTGCCGCATCGGACCGACGTGACGGTCGTGCCGGTGCCGGCCAACGAGGTGGCCATCGAGTGCGGGAGCCCCAAGGCCGCCAATATGGTGGCCCTGGGGGCCTACCTGGGCGCCAGCGGCATCGTTGAGCTGGAGCAAGTCAAGACCATCGTCACCGAATCCTTCGCAGCCAAACCCAAGCTGGTCGGGGTCAACCACGAGGCGCTCTCCCGCGGCTTCGCCCTCGGGCAGGAGAAGGCCGCGGCCGGCGCCGCGCACTGAGGAGCATGACATGGCCAAGAAGCTCTTGAAGGGCTGCGAGGCGATCGGGGAGGCCGCGATCCAGGCGGGCTGCCGCCTGTTCTTCGGGTACCCCATCACGCCCCAGAACGAGATCCCCGAATACATGGCGGCCCGGTTGCCCCAGGTCGGCGGGACCTTCGTGCAGGCTGAAAGCGAAGTGGCGGCCAGCCACATGCTTTACGGGGCCGCGGGCGCGGGGCGCCGCTGCTTCACCTCGTCCTCCAGCCCGGGCATCAGCCTCATGATGGAGGGGCTCTCGTACATCGCCGGGGCCGAGCTGCCGGTGGTCTTCGTGAACATCATGCGGGGCGGCCCGGGCCTGGGCGGCATCCTGCCCTCCCAGTCGGATTACTTCCAGGCGGTCAAGGGCGGCGGCCACGGCGACTATCGGTGTCTCGTCCTCGCCCCCTCCACCGTCCAGGAGGCGGCGGACATGGTCCAGGAGGCCTTCGAACTGGCGGATGCCTACCGCAACCCCGTCATGATCCTGGGCGACGGTCTCATCGGCCAGATGATGGAGCCGGTGGAGTTCAAGCGCTCGGTCCAGCCGGAGGATCTGCCGCCAAAGCCCTGGGCCACCACCGGCGCCGCGGGCCGCCGGCCCAACATCATCAACTCTCTCCATCTGGACCCCGAGAAGTTGGAAGCCCACAACTGGAAACTGCACCGGAAATACGAGGAGATGGCGAAGAACCACTGCCGCCACGAGGCCTGGAACCTCGACGGCGAGGTGGAGGTCCTCTTCGTGGCCTACGGCAGCGTGGCCCGCATCTGCAAGACCGCTATCGATACCCTCAAGACGCAGGGAGTGAAGGCGGGGCTCTTCCGACCCATCACGCTCTTCCCCTACCCGGGCGAGGC
>CAIXHJ010000081.1 GCA_903919165.1 uncultured Holophagaceae bacterium | reverse complement strand
AGCCGTCGCCTCCCACGATCCAGACGCTCTTGTCGACGAGGTAGTCGGCCAGGTCCAGGAGCATCTTCGCCTCGGGTTCAGCGAGGGCGGCCAGCTTCTGCTTGAGGGTGACAACCCGCTCCCGCTGAGCCTTGAGGCCGGCCTCCGTGGTCTGGTCGGCGGTGGCGATGCCGGCGATGAGTTCATCACCGAGTTTCGCGGACAGGCGGTGCATCAGCTCAAGGGCGAACTCCCGATGCTTGTCCACCGAGAGGCGCATGCCCAAGCCGAACTCCGCATTGTCCTCGAAGAGGCTGTTGGCCCAGGCGGGGCCTCGGCCATCCTTATTCGCGCTGTAGGGCGTGGTGGGCAGGTTGCCGCCGTAGATGCTGGAGCAGCCCGTGGCATTGGCGATGAGGGCGCGGTCCCCGAAGAGCTGGGTGAGCAGTTTGACGTAGGGCGTCTCGCCGCAGCCAGAGCAGGCCCCGCTGTATTCGAAGAGAGGCTCGAGGAACTGGGTGCCCTTCACGTCCATCTTGACCGTGGTGCGGTCCACCTCGGGGAGATCCAGGAAGTAGCTGTAGTTGGCGGCTTCGGCCTCGCGAATCGGAGCCTGCGCCACCATGTCGATGGCCTTGTGCTTGGGATTGCTCTTGTCCTTCGCGGGGCAGACCTCGACGCAGAGGGTGCAGCCAGTGCAATCCTCGGGAGCCACTTGGAGGGTGTATTTCTGGCCCTTGTACTCGGGTCCCTTGTAGTCCACGGCCTTGAAGGTGCCAGGGGCGCTGGACAGGTTGGAGGGCTCGTAGACCTTGGCGCGGATGGCGGCGTGGGGGCAGACCAGAACACATTTGTTGCACTGGATGCAAATGGAGCTGTCCCACTCGGGGATTTCCAGCGCGATGTTGCGCTTCTCCCACTTGGTGGTGCCCAGGGGCCAGGTGCCGTCGATGGGGAAGGCGCTGACGGGCAGGAGATCTCCCTTGCCCTCCATCATCACGGCGGTGACGCGCTGAACGAAGTCCGGGGCCGCGGCGGCTACGGTGGGGGGCCGCACGCGGGTCGAGCTGACGGTGGTGGGCACCTTCACTTCGTAGAGGTGGGCCAGGGTTTCGTCCACGGCGTGGAAGTTCTGCTTGACGACCGCATCGCCCTTCTTGCCATAGGTCTTCTGGATGGCCTTCTTGATCTGGGCGATGGCCTCCTCGCGAGGCAGCACGCCGGAGATGGCGAAGAAGCAGGTCTGCATGATGGTGTTGATGCGGACGCCCATCCCCGTGTTCTTGGCGACTTCGTAGGCGTCGATCACGTAGAACTTGAGCTTCTTCTCGACGATGGCTTCCTGCACTTCCTTCGGCAGCGTTTCCCACACGGTCTCGGAGGAGTGGGGCGTGTTCAGGAGGAAGGTGGCGCCGGGACCCGCCGCCGCGAGCATTTCGTACTTGTCGAGGAAGCTGGTCTGGTGGCAGGCGATGAAGTTGGCCTTGGTCACCAGGTAGGCGCTCTTGATGGGGCGGGGCCCGAAGCGCAGGTGGCTGATGGTGATGGCGCCGGACTTCTTGGAGTCGTAGACGAAGTAGCCCTGGCCATAATTGGGGGTCTCCTCCGCGATGATCTTGATGGAGTTCTTGTTCGCGCCCACGGTGCCATCAGCCCCCAGGCCGTAGAAGAGGGCGCGGGTCACGTCCGCGGGCTCCACGTCGAAGCTGGCATCGTAGGTCAGCGAGCTGTGGCTGACGTCGTCCATGATGCCGACGGTGAAGTGGTTCTTCGGAGTGTCCTTGGCCAGGTTGTCATAGATGGCCTTGACCATGGCGGGGGTGAATTCCTTGGAGGACAGGCCGTAGCGTCCACCCACGACGATGGGATCGAGCTTGGTGTGACCTTCCTCGCGGCCCTCGCGCAGGGCGGCGATCACGTCCATGTGCATGGGATCGCCGGGGGAGCCGGGTTCCTTGCAGCGGTCCATGACAGCCACCTTCTTCACCGAGGCAGGCAGGGCACGGACGAACTCCGAGATGGCGAAGGGCCTGAAGAGGCGGACCTTCAGGACGCCCACCTTCTCGCCCCGCTTCATGGCCCATTCGACGTACTCGTGGGTGGTGTCGCAACCGGAACCCATGATCACGACGACTCGCTCGGCCTCGGGGTGCCCGAAGTAGTCATACAGCCGGTACTGGCGGCCGGTCAGGGCGGCGAAGCGGTCCATCTCCTGCTGAAGGATGGCCGGGAAGGCGGCGTAGTAGGGGCTGCAGGCCTCGCGGGCCTGGAAGAAGGCGTCGGGATTCTGGGCGGTGCCGCGGATGACGGGCGCGTCCGGCGTCAGGGACAGCTTGCGGAACTTGGCCACCAACTCGTCCGGCACCATGTGGCGCAGGTCTCCGTCGTTCAGGACCTCGATCTTGGCGACCTCATGGCTGGTGCGGAAGCCGTCGAAGAAGTGCAGGATGGGCACGCGGCTGCGGAGGGTGGCCGCGTGGCAGATGGCCGCGGAATCATGGGCATGCTGCACGCTTTCGGACGCCAGCATGGCGAAGCCGGTCATGCGGCAGGACATCACGTCCGAGTGGTCGCCGAAGATGCTGAGGGCGTGGGTGGCAAGGGTGCGGGCGCTGACGTGCATGCAGAAGGGGGTCAACTCGCCGGCGATCTTGAACATGTTCGGAATCATCAGGAGGAGGCCCTGGGACGCCGTGAAGGTCGTCGTGAGGCTGCCGGCCTGGAGCGAGCCGTGGACGGCACCCGCGGCACCCCCCTCTGATTGCATCTCGATCACCGAGGGGACGGTCTTCCAAATGTTGGTCTTGCCCTGGGAGCTCCACTCGTCCGCCCATTCGCCCATGTTCGAAGAGGGCGTGATGGGATAGATGGCGATGACTTCGCTGAGGCGATGGGCGACCGAGGCTGTGGCCTCATTTCCATCGAGGGTCTTGATCACGCGCTGGCTCATGGCTCACTCCTTCCGGAGGCCCCAGGGACCGTTCCGGCAATGGGTATCAGGGCAGGAATCGCACCAGGAACATCATACATGATGATTCGGTCAATTTGGTCACAAGGGCCGGGTGGTCAGACCGTAGCCTGAGCCTCGCCCATCAGCCGCTGGTGGATGGCCGCTGCGGCGCGGCGTCCCTGGCCCATGGCCAGGATGACCGTAGCTCCGCCGGTGATGACATCGCCGCCCGCATAGACTCCCGGAATGGAGGTCTCGCCGGAATCGTTGTCGACCACGACGACGCCGCCCTTGAGGGTCTTCAGTCCCTTGTCGGTCATGGCGATCAGGGGATTCACGTCGAAGCCCAGGGCGACCACCAGGGTTTCGCAGGGGATGATGATCCGTTCATCGGTCATCTTGGGGCTGCGGCGGCCGTCCGGGCCGGGCTCACCCAACTCCATGACGGCGCACTCGGCGTGGGTCATCCAGCCCTTCTCGTTCCCGTGGAGCTGGACCGGGGTGGTGAGGAACTTGAATTCGACGCCTTCTTCATGGGCGTGTTCCAGTTCCTCCTTGCGGGCGGTGGACTCCTTGATGGTGCGACGATAGACGATGGTCACATGCTCGGCGCCCATGCGGCGGGCCGCGCGGGCGGCGTCCATGGCGGTGTTGCCCGCACCCACGATGATGACGTTCTTCCCGACGGTCACGGGTGTGCCGTAGTTGGGGAAGAGATCGGCGCGCATGAGGTTGATGCGGGTGAGGAACTCGTTGGCGGTGTAGACGCCCTTGTACTCTTCGCCGGGAATGCCCATCATCTTCGGCAGTCCCGCGCCAGTGCCCATGAAGAGGGCGTCGTTCTCCTTGCGGAGATCCTCCAGGGTCATGCTGCGGCCCACCAGGGTGTTCAAGACGAACTTCACCCCCAGGCGCCGCAGGTTGTCCACTTCCTGATCCACAATCTTGTTGGGCAGCCGGAATTCGGGAATGCCGTAGAGCATGACGCCGCCGGGCTTGTGGAGGGCATCGTAGACGGTGATCTGATGGCCCTTCTTGACGAGTTCACCGGCGACCGTGAGGCCTGCGGGGCCGGCGCCGATGACGGCGACCTTCTTGCCCGTGGCTGGCGCGACCGGAGGCAGTTCAGTGGAGCCCAGCATGGAATCAGCGGCGAAGCGTTCCAGGCGGCCGATGGAGACGGGATCACCCTTGATGCCCACCACGCACTTGATCTCGCACTGCTTCTCCTGCGGACAGACCCGGCCGCAGACGGAGCCCAGAGAGGAACTCTCCTTGATGACCCGACCGGCGCCCTGGGGATCGCCCTGCACGATTTTCAGGAGGAAGGCCGGAATGTCGATGCTCACCGGGCAGCCGTCGATGCAGGCCGGATGTTTGCACATGATGCACCGGGCGGCTTCCAGCTTGGCCTGTTCGGCCGAAAGGCCCAGGCTCACTTCGTCGAAGTTGCAGACCCGCAGCTCAGGCGGCTGGCAGGCCATTTCCTGACGGGGAATCTTCATTTTCTGACTGGGCTTGAGGGTGCCCAGATCCAGGCTCTTCCAATCCAGATCGGTGACGGGGGCGTTCAGGTACTGGGAATAGTCCACGGGACCCGTGGCCGCAACACGGCCGATCTTGCACTCGGAGGGGTCGCAGACGTCCTTCTCCTCCGTTTTGTACCAGTCCTGGCGATTGCGGAGCATGTTGAAGTCCACCTTGTGGCCGTCAAAATCGGGGCCGTCGAAACAGGCGAATTTGACTTCTCCACCCACGCTGACGCGGCAGCCGCCGCACATACCCGTGCCGTCCACCATCAGAGCATTGAGGCTTACGAGGGTGAAGATGCCGTGGGGCCTCGTGAGGTCGGAGACGGCGCGCATCATGGGCAGGGGGCCCACGGCCACGACCTGGGCGATGGTTTCGCGAGCGATGATGTCCTTCAGGGCGTCTGTGACCAGGCCCTTCCGGCCCAGCGTGCCATCATCCGTGGTGACGATCAGTTCAGCGGAGGCCTCCTCCAATTCATCGGCCAGCAGGACGCGCTCCTTGCTGCGGCCACCCAGGATGGTGATGACCCGGCGGCCCTTAGCATGGAGTTCCTGGGCGGCGGGAAGGATAGCTGCGGAACCATAGCCGCCGGCCATCAGCACGATGGTGCCTTCCTCCACAAGTTCGGTCGGCGTTCCCATGGGCCCAGCCACAGCGAAGAGGCGGTCACCGGCGCTGAGCTTGCCCATGGCCTGGGTCGTGGAACCCACCTCCTGCATGATGAAGTGGATGTAGCCCTTCCGGGCGTCACCACCGGCCAGGGTGAGGGGAATGCGCTCGCTCTCGGGGAAGGGGGCCACCATGAAGAACTGGCCGGGCTTGCGGCCCCGCGCCACCTGGGGTGCCTGTACGATGAAGGACCAAGTCTCGGGAGCAATGAGCTTCTTCTCCAGGATCAAGTAGCCGTCCTGGGTCTCTTCATCGGACCAGTACAGCGACTTGCCCTTGAGGAGAGGCAGCATGAGTTGCTCTTCGGCCTCGATGTGGTCACGGATCAGGTCCACCAGACGCTGGCCCAACAGGGTGAGCGAGCGGGGGGCGCGCGCCTGGCCTTCGCTGATCTCGGTGAGCAACTGCAGGGTCAGGTCCCACATCTGGCGGTGGTCCTCGTAAAGGCGCTGGTACAGCGTTTCCGCGCCCAGTTCCTCCAGCAGCGGGAACAATTCACGCTCCTCCGCCTCGTTGTGGGGGCGCAGCACTTCGTAGATCCACTTCGCCCCGCGATCCACTTCCTGCCAATCCGCAGCCGCGAGGGCATCGGCCAGGCGGGTCAGCCGGTTCTGGGCCTCTTCGTGGGTGGCATGCCAGTTGGGAGTGGGCAGGTTGCCAGAGCTGATCGACTGTGGGGCCGGGTTGGACATGAATGCCTCCAGATCCGATCAGTCTGAGCGGTTCGCGAGCTGATTTCT
>CAIXHJ010000080.1 GCA_903919165.1 uncultured Holophagaceae bacterium | reverse complement strand
CGGCTGCAGCGAAGCCCTGCTGGCCGCACTGGCCAAGCGCGGCTTCGAGACCCCCATGCCCGTACAGGCCCAGACCATCCGGCTGGGTCTCGAAGGCCGCGACCTGCTGGTGCAGAGCCGCACCGGCTCCGGCAAGACCCTCGCCTTCGGCCTGCCCCTGCTCCAACGCCTGTCCGAGGACCGCCACACTCAGGCTCTGATCCTCGCACCCACGCGGGAACTGGCCCAGCAGGTGGGCGCCGAGCTGCACAGCCTCCTGCCCAAGCTGCCCATCGCCTCCCTGGTGGGTGGCGTGGCCTATCCGCCCCAGCTCCGGGCCCTGCAGCTGGGCTCGCCTGTGGTCGTGGGCACGCCGGGCCGCGTCATGGACCACATGGAGCGCGGTACCCTGGATCTGAGCCGCGTGAGCATGATCGTCCTCGACGAGTGCGACGAGATGCTGAACATGGGCTTCCTCGAGGACGTTGAGACCATTCTCGCCAAGGTGCCCGCCGGCCCCCAGACCTACCTTTTCTCGGCCACCCTGCCTGCCCCCATCGCCAAGCTGGCCAAGCGGTTCCTCAAGGATCCAGTGCAGATCCAGCTGGCCGAGGCCGGCGAGCACGCCGTCCACGCCGACATCGCCCACACGCCCGTGCTGGCGCCCGACCATCAGCACGTGCGGGCCCTGGTGAACCTGCTGCTCCGCGACCAGCCCAGTTCCGCGCTGATCTTCACCAAGACCAAAGCCCAGACCGAGGAAGTCGCCGAAGAGCTGACGGTCTCGGGCCTGCCCGCGGCCTTCCTGCACGGCGACCTGGCCCAGGCCACCCGCACCCGCATCCTGGGCCAGTTCAAGGACGGGAAGCTGCGCTATCTGGTCGCCACCGACGTGGCCGCCCGCGGCCTCGACATCGAGGGCCTGCCCCTGGTGGTCCACGTCGGCATCCCCACGCAGCTGGAGAGCTACATCCACCGCAGCGGCCGCACGGGCCGCGCCGGCGCCAAGGGCACCAGCCTCGCTCTCGTGGGCTGGAAGGAAAGCCGCATCCTGCTGGCCTGGAGCCGCCGCGGCGGCCTCACTCTCGACTGGCGCGCCGTTCCGACACCCGCGGAAATCCGCGAGGCCCAGGCCGCCAAACTCCTGGACGGCATCCAGGGCGCCGCCAGTGCCGCGCTGCTGAAGCAGGCCACGCAATTGCTCAAGGACGCCGATCCCGTGCGCCTCGTGGCTGGCCTGCTGGGTCTCGTCCAGGCCGACCAGGCCTCCGGTTTCGACCTGCCCAACGAACCTGAGAAGAAGGTCAAGTCTCGCTTCGAAACGGCCCGTGAACGCAAGGAAGGCGGCCCCCGGCCCCAGCGGACCTATGCCGAGCGCACTGCCAGTCGTGGTGATTCGCCCCGGTCGGATTCCACCTTCTCCAAGACCCGCCCCGACGGCAGCTTCAAGCCCCGTCGCGACCTCGATGAGAAGCCCCGTCCGTACGTCAAATCCAAGGCCGACACTCCGGCAGGCCCCCGCAAGACCTGGGAGGACCGGCCTGCCAGCAAGGAAACGCCGCGCCCCTGGAAGGCCGCCCCCACGAAAACCTGGAAGAAGAAATAGTGTCTTTCCCTATCTTTAAAATGGGCACCGAATGGCGCCCATTTGGGAGCGAGCGAAAAGCAAATCACCCGTTCGGATCCGTCGCATTCAAATCCAACGGCTTGGATTCCTCCATCTGCTTCGGCCGGCCCCATACGCGGTTCTCCACAGGCTGACTGTGAGCCTTGTCGCGAGCCTCCTTTACCAATGTTATGGCCGCGGCATCGCTACCGGACCTGGGCACGGTGCCCGGCTTGAAGGCGAGGTGCAGCACGCGATCCACCGTGGCGGAAGTGGCCAGCAGGCCGGTGTAGCGGTCGATGTCGGCCCACTCCATGCCATCCGGCGCCTTGAATTCCTCCCGTTCGGTGGTGGGCAGGGCCACCTTCATGAAGTCGATCCAGATGGGCAGGGCCACCTTGGCGCCGTCGGCGCCCTTGAAGATGGTCTTCTTCTCATCGAGACCCACCCACACGCCGCACACGACGCGCGTGGAGAAGCCGAGGAACCATGCGTCCGTATGGTCGTCCGTGGTGCCGGTCTTGCCCGCCACGGGCCACTCCAATTCGTTGCTGCGGGCGCCCGTGCCGCTGGTGGCCACGCCCTGGAGGCATTGGACGAGCTGGTAGGTGCTCTGGGGATCCAGCACCTGCTCGGTGGCGGCTCCGCCGTGGGTTTCCAGCACACGGCCATTGCGGTCCGACACCTTCTTGATGAAGAAGGGCGCGGGAGCCTGGAGGCCACCGTTGGCGATGGTGGCATAGCCTCTCACCATCTCCTTCAGCGTGAAGTCGCCGGAACCCAGGGCCATGCTCGGGTAGGGCGGGATATTCCCCGCGATGCCGCACTTGCGGGCGAAGTCGATGACGTTCATGACGCCGATTTCCTCGAGCGTGCGCACGGCCGGAACATTGCGTGAATCCCGCACGGCCTCCCAGATGGGAATGGGGCCCCAGAAGTCGCGTTCGTAGTTCTTGGGTTCGTAGGGCTTCACGCCGGGCCGGAGGGGCCTGTAGTCCGAAGTGCCATCGGGGTGCGTGATCGTGAGGTAATCCACGGTATCGAGGAAGCGTGTGGGCACGTCCTGGACCATGGTGGCGGGCGTCTTCCCGATGGTGAAGGCGGCGCCGTAGACGAAGGCCTTCATGGTGGAGCCCACTTGACGCTGGGCCTGGATGGCGCGATCGAACTTGGAGCGGTTGAAGTCGTACCCCCCCACCATGGCCCGGATCTCCCCGCTCATCGGATCGATCGCCATCAGGGCGCCTTCCACGGAGGGCTCCTGGTCCAGTTCCAGGGTCTTCGGTGTGCCGTCGTCCGCAGTCTTGATGGTGAACAGGGGCGCCGCGCCCCGCGGCAATAATTTCTGCACATTCCTGCCGGCCCAGGCGAAGGCGCTTTCGGGAACCTCCAGCTGGGTCTTGCCGATCCGGACCTGGGCCCTGCCGCCCCTCCACCCGAGGATCACGCCCCGAACGCTGTCGCCGACTTCGAAGAAGCGAGCCCACCCGTTCAGCTGCGTGGTTTCGGGATCGGCGACAAACTGCACGGCCTCCTTGCGGAAACCCCGGCGGCGGTCTACGGCCTTGAGGCCGGTGCGCACCGCTTCATTGGCGGCTTCCTGCCAGTAGCTGTCCACGGTGGTGGTGACCTCCAGGCCCCCATTCAGCACCTGCTCCCGGCCGTACTTCTCATAGAGGTACTTCCGAACCTCCTCCACCACGTAGGGCGCCACGGCCTCTTCGTGGGCGTTCTCCCGGGCCAGGCGGATGGGTTTCTCGATGAGCTGGCCGGCCTCGGCGGCCTTGAGGTAGTCCACCTTCACCATGCGGATCAGCACGTGGTTGCGCCGGGCCTTGGCGGCGGCGCGGGCCTTGGGGTCGGGATTGTAGGGGTTGTACCAGTTCGGATTCTGGACGAGCCCTGCGAGCAACGCGCATTCTTCGACATTGAGCTGGGGGGCGCTCTTGCCAAAGTAGAACTCTGCCGCGGCTTCGATGCCGTACCGCCCGCCGCCAAAGTAGACCTCGTTGGCATACATCTCCAGGATCTGTTTCTTGGAGTAGGCCTTCTCCAGCTTGCGGGCGAGGATGATCTCCTTCAGCTTGCGATCCAGCCGCTTCTGCCGCTTGGCCGTGACCGTGCGGATGAGCTGCATGGTGAGCGTGGATGCTCCTTCTCGCCGCCGCCCGAGGCTCGTGACGAAGTTCCATCCTGACCGCGCCAGACCGCGTGCCGAGACGCCGCCATGGGCCCAGAAATCCGAGTCCTCGGTCGCCACCAGCGCAT
>CAIXHJ010000079.1 GCA_903919165.1 uncultured Holophagaceae bacterium | reverse complement strand
TTCGGTCGCCCGCCTCAGGCGGACTCCCTCAGAATGACATGCGGCTAATCTGTGCTACAATGGAGCTTGTCCCACAGACCTTCGTGTGATGTTGGCTGAAGCGCCATAGGGCGGTGCCCTTAACAGAGTCGCCTCCTTCTCGATGGCTGCTGGTGTGTCAGCCCTGAGGCGGCTCTGGCCGCTCCGCTCAATTCCACCGAGCCTTGGCCCAGCCCCACGGTGCTTGTCCGCTCCGCCACAGCTTCAGCAGGTTATGGGTCGTCCCGATGAGGGCAGCCTCACTGGAGGCAGCCAGAAGCCCCCGTCTCATAAACCGCCGAAAGTCCTGCCCTTCCTTGACCTGACCAAAGACCGGCTCCACCAGCACACTCCGCATCTTGTAGAGAGTGCGCCCCCGCCGGGTCAGGAGCTTCCGTTCCATCCGCTCCCGCAGGCTCAGCCCCTTGGGGATACGCCCGCGGGGGCAACCCCGTTCTCGCAGCGCCTTCCGCTGCCTCCAGTTCTTGGTGGTGGCGATGAGCAACTCCGGTCCATCGGGACAGGTGCAACTCCGCACATTAGCCTCGCTCCAGTACCCGGCGTCGCCGAGCAGGACCCGCGGGCGTTCTTCTATCCCCGCAGCCTCTAAGGTCTGCTCGAGACGCTCCCGCATCGGCTTCAGTTGTTGCACGTCGTTGGCCTCCTGGGTCACCCCCACGGCCACGATGATCTGGTCCTCACTCACCACCGCCTGAACGTTGTACCCCTGCACGTAGCCCTGCCGCGTCTTCATCACCCGGCTGTCGGGGTCCGTGGTGTTGGCCTTGGCCTCCTGAGAGGGGACCGACTCCACCAACTGGGGCTTCCGCCCGCGCTTCTTCTTCCCTGTGGCCGCTTCCTCTGCCTGCCGCTGCCCCAGCTTCTCCTGAGCCGCTCTCGCTACCTCCAGGGCTTCCTGCTCCAGGCGTGCCTTTGCCTCTTTCAGGCGCTTCAGACGTTCTGCCCGCCGCCCAAGCCCTTCCGGCATCTCGTCTCCCCGGCGGTCTGGGCCATAGCGTGTATCCTCTTCCGCGTCCACTGCCTTCGCCTCCGCCAGGATCCGCCGCACTTCTTCCTCGACGGCTTTATGGCTTCGATTAGCTGCCAGGGCCGCGCTGGCCGTCACCTTCGTCCCGTCCAGAGCTGCTACCCCAAGCTTCACCAGCCCCGCCTCCCGGCACAGCCGTAATACCTGCACGAACAGCCGCTCCAGTGCCTCCTCATGCTCCGCACGGAAGCGGCACAGTGTCCGGAAGTCCGGCTGCTGGTTGGCCGCCACCACTCGGAAGCCCACGTCCTCTTCCAGCGCTTGGGCGATGCGGCGCGAACTGCGAAAACCCCGGCAGTAAGCATAGAGAAGGACCGCCACCATCATGGCGGGGTCGTAGGCTGCCGCGCCCCATCCATCGTTCCGGTAGGCAGCGAAGAACTCATCCAGGTCGACCTGCTCCACGGCGTCCAGGATGAACCAGGCCAGGTGACCCTCTCCCAACCAATCCCTGAGGGACGGCGGCATCAGGTAGGCTTGCTCTCGGTCGTAGGGCAGAAGGTTGTATGCCATGGAGATCCATCTTCCTCCCCGGTTGTTTCCAAGAGCTTACCCCTTCGCCTACTCCCCTGAAAGAGGGTTTGTGGGACAAGCTCAATTCTTTTCCTTTTTATGACGGCCATTCTCATTGTACTTAGGGGAACCATATGTGAATGTCGTGAATTCAGGGTCGTTATGGATGGTTTGGTCGGGTGGGTCAACAGTCCAGATTTTACCAGGCAGGTATCG
>CAIXHJ010000078.1 GCA_903919165.1 uncultured Holophagaceae bacterium | reverse complement strand
TGCTGGTGGGCCTCCTGGCCTTCCGCCAGCTGCCGGTCTCGGCCCTTCCCCAGGTGGACTACCCCACCATTCAGGTCGTCACCTTCTATCCGGGCGCCAGCCCCGATGTCATGGCCTCGGCCATCACGGCCCCGCTGGAACGGCAGTTCGGCCAGTTGCCGGGCCTGAATCGCATGTCCTCCACAAGTTCCGGGGGCAGCTCCGTCATCACCCTCCAGTTCGTGCTGGATCTGAACATCGACGTGGCTGAGCAGCAGGTCCAGGCAGCGGTGAACGCAGCGGGCACCTACCTGCCAGCAGATCTGCCGAATCCCCCCATCTACAGCAAGATCAATCCAGCCGACGCGCCCATCCTCACCCTGGCGCTCACGTCAAAGACCTTGCCTTTGTCTAAAGTGGAGGATTTTGCGGACACGAGGCTGGCCCAGAAGATTTCCCAGCTACCGGGTGTGGGGCTTGTCAGCATCAGCGGCGGCCAGAAACCGGCCGTGCGTATCCAGGCCAATCCCTCGGCCCTGGCGGCCAAGGGACTCACCCTGGGCGACGTCCGACTTGCCGTGGCCCAGAGTAACGTGAACCAGGCCAAGGGCAGCTTCGATGGCCTGCGCCAGGCATATGCCATCGGCGCCAATGACCAGCTATTGACCAGCGAGGACTACCGGCCCCTCATCGTGGCCTACAAAAACGGCGCCCCAGTCACACTCTCCGAGGTCGCCCTTGTCACGGATGATGTGGAGAACGCCCGTCTCGCCGCCTGGAAGAACACGACTCCAGCGGTAATCCTCAACATCCAGCGGCAGCCCGGCGCCAACATCATCGCCGTGGTGGACCGGGTGAAAACGCTGATGCCCCAACTCCGCGCATCGCTTCCTGCCGCTGTGGAACTCACCATCCTCACGGATCGCACCGTTACCATCCGGGCCTCTGTGGAGGACGTGGAGTTCGAGCTGATGCTCACCATCGCCCTGGTGGTCATGGTGATCTTCCTGTTCCTTCGAACCCTGTCAGCCACGGTCATCCCCAGCGTGGCTGTGCCCCTCTCCCTGGTAGGCACCTTCGGGGTGATGTACCTCCTGGGCTACAGCCTGAACAACCTCACGCTCATGGCCTTGACAATCTCGACGGGCTTCGTGGTGGACGACGCCATCGTCATGATCGAGAACATCATGCGTTACATCGAGGAGGGCGAATCGCCGCTCAAGGCGGCATTGAAAGGGTCAGAGCAGATTGGTTTCACCATCCTGTCCCTGACGGTCTCGCTCATCGCCGTACTGATCCCCCTGCTCTTCATGGGTGATATCGTCGGGCGTCTCTTCCGCGAATTCGCCGTTACCTTGAGCGTCACCATCCTGGTATCGGCCGTGGTATCGCTGACGCTCACACCGATGATGTGCGCCAAACTGCTGAAACACACCCCCCCCGAGGAACAAGGGCGCTTTTACCAGTCTTCCGAGCGCGTCTTCCAGCGGATCATCGCATTCTACGGACGCACCTTGTCCTGGGTGCTCAACCACCAGACTGGCACCCTGATTGTGGCCGTGGCCACCCTGGCCTCCACGGTGCTGCTCTACCTTACTGTGCCCAAGGGCTTCTTCCCCGTGCAGGATACGGGTGTGATCCTTGGCATCTCCGAGGCGCCGCAGACGGTCTCCTTCGCCGCCATGTCTGAACGTCAGCAGACGCTTTCCGCCGAGATCCTCAAGGACCCAGCCGTGGAAAGCCTGTCTTCCTTCATCGGGGTTGACGGCACCAATACGACCCTCAACAGTGGGCGTATCCAGATCAACCTGAAGCCTCTTGATGAGCGCCGGCTAAGTGCAAGTGATATTATCCACCGGCTCCGACCGAAGCTGGCAAAAGTGGAAGGCATCCGCCTCTACCTCCAGCCTGTGCAGGACCTCACGGTGGAGGACCGCGTCAGCCGCACCCAGTACCAGTACACACTGGAGGATGCCGACGGCAAGGAACTGGGAGAGTGGGTGCCCCGTTTCGTGGACCGCCTGTCCGCCATTCCCGAATTGCGGGATGTGGCCAGCGACCAACAGAATGCGGGTCTGCAGGTGCGCATCTCCCTCGACCGGACCACGGCTTCGCGAATGGGTATCACACCCCAGATGCTGGACGACGCGCTGTATGATGCCTTCGGTCAGCGGCAGATCTCCACCATGTTCACCCAGCTGAACCAGTACCGTGTCGTGCTTGAAGCCGCGCCCGGTCAGTATCAGCGACCCGAGGATCTCCAGACAATCTACGTGCGCTCTGCTACCGGCGGCTCCGTTCCCCTCAGCACCTTCACCCGCATCGAGACCATCCCCGCGCCCCTAGCCGTGAACCACCAGGGCCAATTCCCCACGGCCACCCTTTCTTTCAATCTGGCCCCCAGCACCTCCCTCGGCAGTGCGGTGAAAGCCATTAACCTCGCCCGCCAGGAGCTGGACGCGCCCCCCAGCCTAAAGACCGGCTTCCAGGGCACCGCCCAGGCTTTCGGGGCTTCCCTCACCAATACACCCCTGCTCATCCTTGCGGCAGTGCTCACGGTCTACATCCTGCTGGGCGTCCTATACGAAAGCTACATCCACCCAATCACGATCCTTTCGACCTTGCCCTCGGCGGGAGTGGGCGCCCTGCTTTCGCTCATGCTCTGCCGCACAGACTTCAGTGTCATCGCCCTCATCGGCATCATTCTGCTTATCGGCATCGTCGAGAAGAACGCCATCATGATGATCGACTTCGCCCTGGATGCAGAACGCAAGGAGGGCCTGGCCCCGGAGGAGGCTATCTACAAGGCCTCGCTGTTGCGCTTTAGGCCCATCATCATGACCACCCTGGCGGCCATGCTGGGTGGCGTACCCCTGGCCCTGGGATCTGGGGTGGGCGCGGAACTCCGGCGTCCCCTTGGCATCGTCATCGTGGGCGGCCTCATCTTCAGCCAGGTGCTGACACTTTATACGACGCCCGTTATCTATCTGGCCTTTGATCGCCTCGCGCGCCGCATTCGTGGCGTGCGCATGGCTTCGCCAAAATGAGCATCTCCAGCCCCTTCATCCGCCGCCCGGTGGCCACCACGCTGCTGACGGTGGCCCTGGCACTGCTCGGGGCCATCGCCTATCAGTTCCTGCCGGTGTCACCCCTGCCCCAGGTGGAATTCCCCACCATCCAGGTGTCGGCAGGTCTGCCCGGCGCCAGTCCGGAGACCATGGCCTCCTCGGTGGCCACGCCCCTGGAACGCCAGTTCGGGCGCATCGCAGGAATTACGGAAATGACTTCGGCCAGCGCCCTTGGCTCCACCAGCATCACGCTCCAGTTCGACTTGAGCCGGAACATCGACGCGGCCGCCCGGGACGTCCAGGCGGCCATCAACGCAGCCCAGGGAAACCTTCCCGCAAACCTCCCAAACAACCCCTCCTACCGCAAGGTGAATCCCGCCGATTCGCCGATCATGTTGCTTGCCATCACTTCGAGGCTGATCCCGCGGGAGCGCATGTACGACATCGCCTCCTCGGTCCTCCAGCAGAAGCTTTCGCAGGTCCAGGGCGTCGGGCAGGTGTTCGTGTGGGGAGGTGCCCTTCCGGCCGTACGCGTGGATGTGAATCCCGCCCTTCTCAACGCCCAGGGTTTGGCCCTGGATGATGTCCGGGCAGCCATCGGCGCAGCCAACTTGAACCAGCCCAAGGGCGATCTCTCCGGCGGCAACACCACCTGGTCCATCGCCACAACGGACCAGATCATGACGGCCGCAGACTACCAGCCCCTCATTCTCCGCTACCGCAGCGGCAGCGCCGTCCGACTGTCCGACGTGGCCCGGGTCAGCGATTCGGTGGAAAACGTCCGCAACTCTGGCCTATCCAACGGCATCCCCGCCATCATGGTACCGATCTTCCGCCAGCCGGATGCCAACATCATCGAGACCGTGGACCGCGTGAAGGCCATCCTGCCTCAGATGCAGGCGTCCCTGCCACCGGCCATGGAACTGAAGGTGCTCATCGACGCCACCCGCACCATCCGGGCCTCGGTGAGGGATGTGCAGCTGGCCCTGACCATCTCCATCATCCTCGTCATCCTGGTCGTCTTTGTGTTCCTCCGCAGCGTGCGATCCACCCTCATCCCCAGCGTGGCCGTGCCCATCTCCCTCATCGGCACCTTCGGTGCCATGTACCTCCTGGGCTACACCATCGACAACCTGTCCCTGATGGCACTCACCGTGGCCACGGGCTTCGTGGTGGACGACGCCATCGTGGTGGTTGAGAACATCACACGGCACCTCGAGGGTGGCATGATGCCCATGGAGGCGGCCCTGCATGGCGCCAAGGAGATCGGCTTCACCGTGATCTCCATCAGTATCTCACTCATCGCGGTGTTCATCCCCATTCTGCTCATGGGCGGCATCGTCGGCAGGCTCTTCCGAGAATTCGCGGTCACGCTCTCCGTGGCCATCGTGATCTCCATGGTGGTGTCGCTGACCACCACGCCCATGATGTGTTCGCTGTTGCTGCGCCCCCACTCGGAAGAGAAGCACGGCCGGGTCTTCCAGGCCAGCGAGCGGGTCTTCCAGTGGATCATGGGCCACTACGAGACTTCACTCGCCTGGGTCCTCCGACATCCTTTCACAACCATAATGGTGTTCTTTGCCACCGTTCTGACTACAGGAGTCCTCTACTTCTTCATCCCAAAGGGATTCTTCCCCCAGCAGGACACGGGGCGCGTCACTGGCAGCATCGTGGCGTCCCAGGACATCTCCTTCGCCGGCATGGAGAAACTGATGACGGATTACGTCGCCATCGTACAGAAAGATCCCGCCATTGAAAGCGTGACGGCCTTTGTGGGGAGCGGGAACACCGGCCGTCTGTTCACCTCATTGAAGCCGAACAACCAGCGCAAGGACAACGTCGACCAGATCATCGCCCGGCTGCGTGGTAAGACCGCCCACATCGTCGGAGGAACACTCTACATGCAACCCGTCCAAGATCTCCGGCTGGGCGGCCGCCCCTCCAGCACCCAGTACCAGTACACCCTTCAGGGCGACGATGCCCGAGAGCTGTTCGACTGGGCGCCAAAGGTCCTCCAGAAGCTCAAGACCCTTCACCAGCTGGCGGATGTGAACTCGGACCTGCAGAACCAGGGGCTCGAAGCCTCCCTGGTCATCGACCGGGTCACAGCCTCCCGCCTGGGCATCACGCCCCAGGCCATTGATAGCACCCTGTACGATGCTTTCGGTCAGCGCTTCGTGTCCACCATCTACACAGCATTGAACCAGTACCACGTGGTCATGGAGGTGGACACGCCCTTCATGCAGACGCCGGACGGCCTGCGCCACATCTATGTCCGTTCCGTCACCGGAAGCTTGGTGCCCCTGAGCGCCTTCACCACCCTCCAGCGCCGGAACACGCCCCTTTCCGTGAACCACCAGGGCCAGCTACCCTCGGTCACCCTTTCTTTCAACTTGCCCGTGGGCGTGGCTTTGGGGGACGCGGTGGCCGCCATTGACAAGGCGGAGCAGGAGATCCGGATGCCAAGCACGCTGCGGGGAAGCTTCATGGGCACGGCTCAGGCCTTCAAGGCCTCCCTTTCGAACATGCCCCTACTCCTCGGGGCTGCCCTACTGGCCGTCTACATCGTGCTAGGGATGCTGTACGAAAGCCTCATCCATCCAGTGACCATTCTCTCCACCATTTTCAGTGCCGGTATGGGCGCCCTGCTGGCCCTGCTGGCCTGCCGCACCGATCTGACCGTCATCGCCTTCATCGGCATCATCCTGCTCATTGGCATCGTAAAGAAGAACGCCATCCTCATGATTGACTTCGCCATCGAGGTGGAACGGCGGGAGGGAACCACCCCGGAGCGGGCCATCTTCCAGGCCTGCCTTCTGCGCTTCCGGCCCATCACCATGACCACCATGGCAGCCCTGCTGGGCGGCCTGCCCCTGGCCATCGGCATGGGCACCGGCTCTGAACTGCGGCAGCCCCTGGGCATCGCCATCGTGGGAGGCCTGATCTTCAGCCAGCTCCTCACCCTCTACACCACGCCCGTCATCTACCTTTACATGGACCGCGTGCACCTCTGGTGGGTGCGCGTCAGGGCGGGAGGAAGGTCCGCAGTCACGACTTGAGCCTGGGCCCTCCGGATGCGATCCTGGAGGGCTATGAAACTCGATTTGCTCGGCGACTTCCAACGCACCCACCGCAATGGCGACCTGCGCCTTGAGCACGCGGGGCAGACCGTGCGCCTGCTCGGCTGGTGCCGCCGGGTGCGGAACCTGGGATCACTGGTCTTCCTCGACCTCCGGGACCGCTGGGGCCTGGTTCAGCTGGTGGCCAAAGAGGAGACCGCAGACCCTGAGTTGCTGGCCAAGCTCAAAGCCGTGCGCAGCGAGTTCGTGCTGGCCGCCGAGGGCGTGGTGGCCGAGCGCGAAAACAAGAACCCCAACATGGCCACGGGTGATGTGGAGATCCGCCTGACCGCCCTGCGCATCCTGAACACCGCCGCCCCGCTGCCCTTCCCACTGGAGGATGAGGGCGTCGGTGAGGATCTGCGCCTCACCTACCGTTTCCTGGACCTCCGCCGCGAGCAGCTCCAGCGGAACATGCTGCTTCGAAGCGAAGTGGCGAGTCTCACCCGGAACCATTTCCGCGAACTGGATTTCATCGAATTCGAGACCCCCATCCTCACCAAGTCCACGCCCGAAGGGGCCCGGGACTACCTCGTGCCCAGCCGTGTCCACGCAGGCCAGTTCTTCGCCCTGCCCCAGAGCCCCCAACTCTTCAAGCAGCTGCTCCAGGTGAGCGGCTTCGAACGGTACGTGCAGATCTGCCGCTGCTTCCGCGACGAGGATCTGCGCGCCGACCGGCAACCCGAGTTCACCCAGGTGGACGTGGAGATGAGCTTCGTGCGGCAGGAGGACGTCCAGGGCGTCATCGAGCCGCTCATGGTCAAGCTGGCCAAGTTGGTCGGCAAGAAGGTCAGTGCGCCCTTCCCCCGCCTGTCCTACCGCGATGCCATGGAATGGTACGGCTCGGACAAGCCTGACCTCCGCTGCGGTGTGAGGATCCAGGACGCCACAAGCCTCTTCGCCTCCAGTGGTTTCAACCTCTTCCGTGCCGCCGCCGATACCCGGGGCCAGCGCCGGGTGCGGACCCTGTTCTTCCCCGGCGAGGCCGCGGGTTCGCTCAGCCGCAAGGCGCTGGACGCCTACCAGGAGCAGGCCCGGCAGATGGGCGCCGGAGGACTGCCCTACGCCAAGTGGGGCAAGGACGGCCTCGCCAGCAGCTTCAAGAAGTTCCTCGACCCTGGCGTGGAGGCGGCCCTGAAGGACCGGCTCAGCGTGGAGGGCGAGGGACTGGCCATATTCGCCGTGGGCACCGACGCCCAGACCTCCAAAGTCCTCGGCGACCTCCGCACCAGAATCGCGTTGGACCTCTCAGCCACTGAGCCCGACCCAGCTCTTTCCAGTCTGTTCCATGACAAACACGCCTTCGTGTTTTTGTGGGTGGTGGATTTCCCCCTCGTGGAGTGGAGCGAGGAAAATCAAGGCTTCGCCGCCTGCCACCATCCCTTCACCAGCCCCCATCCTGATGACTTGGACCTGCTGGAGACTGATCCCGGCAAGTGCCGCTCCCTTGCCTACGACTTGGTACTCAACGGCTTCGAGGTGGGTGGTGGGAGCATCCGCATCCACGACGCTGACACACAAAGCCGCATGTTCAGGACCATCGGCATCGGCGAGGCCGAGGCCCGGGCCAAGTTCGGCTTCCTACTGGATGCCCTGGCCTTCGGCGCCCCGCCCCACGGCGGCTTGGCCCTGGGTCTGGATCGGCTCGTGATGCTGCTGGCTGGCGTGGATAACATTCGCGAGGTCATCGCCTTCCCCAAGACCGCCCAGGCCCGCTGCCTCATGACGGATGCGCCCGGCCCCGTGGACGAGCGCCAACTTCGCGACCTGCATCTCATTCAGGACGCCAAGCAGACCTACCGTGTGGGCGCGGTGTTCTTCGAGAGCGTCGAGGGTGGCAACGCTGAATTTCGCGGCCAGGCCCTTCAGCAGATCAGCCAGCTGACCCCCCGTCAGGCCCAGGGTCTCGTCACCTTCGACTCCAGGGGTCAGATCCTCGATGCCCAGACCCTCAGTGGACCGACCTTCGAGTTCTGAGACATCTGTGGAGGCCAGGAGGCCTGCAAAGGAGTGCCAGGCCACATGTCGAGGAACCTTCCAGGCCCGGCCTCCACCATTCATGGGATCCTCCCATTCGGAGATTGGCCCCGTTCACCGTTAAACTAGGCTTTGCCCCTCGGGGTCTTTGTTTTCTTGGAGGTTCAATGTTTCTGGAGTTCCCCGGTCCGGGGGGAATGCTTGACTCGATGCGGCCTCTGACCGCCTCGGAAGGTCGATCCATGCGAATGCTGCGAAGGTTCATCTGCTTCCTTGTTCCCATCCTCCTGCTGACCCTTGGCGGAGGGTGCCATCACAGTTCCAATGTAAACGCCGCTGGTACCCCGCCCAGCATCACCCTGCAGCCTTTGGATGTCATCACGGTCTCAGGCCGCCTAGCCAGTTTCACCATCACCGCCAATGGTGCACCCGTACTCGCTTACCAGTGGGCCAAGGATGGCGTCACTATTTTTGGCGCTCTGGGCGCGACCTTCACCCTCTACGATCCCCAGCCCGCGGATGCGGGGCACTACTCGGTGACCGTGACCAATGACTACGGTTCGGTCACGAGCTCCGCGGCGGCTTTGACCGTGGTTCCGACTCCGGAATTCACTTCGCCTGTGGGCATCGTCCTGGATGCCTCAGGCAATATTTACGTCTCCGATTCAGTCGATCACGCCATTTGGAAGGTGAGTCCGACAAAGCAAGTGACCCTGCTGGCAGGAATCCAGGGGATGGCGGGTTCCGCGGATGGGCAGGGAAGCAGCGCCCGGTTCCGGAACCCGGGCTGCCTTGCCTTCGATCCGGCCGGGAACCTGGTGGTCGCCGACACGGGCAACCACACCATCCGGCGGATTTCCCCGGATGGGACTGTTACCACCCTGGCTGGCTCCCCTGGCATTCCGGGATCTCTCGACGCGGTGGGAACTCTGGCGCGCTTCAACTCCCCCTATGGCATCGCGGTGGATGCCAATGGTGGTGTGTACATCGCAGATTCCCAGAACCACACCATCCGGTTCCTGGCCGTGGACGGCACCGTCTCCACTTACGCGGGCACTCCCGGAGTGGCTGGTCAGAGCAACGGGAGCGCAAGCGCCGCCCAGTTCGATCTGCCGAACGGCCTGGTATTGGGTCCGGACGGTACCTTGTACATTTCGGACTATGGAAATTCCTGCATTCGGGTGATCAGTCCGAATGCGCAGGTCAGCACCCTTGCAGGGAAGGCCGGCACGGTTGGTTATTTTGATGCCACCGGCACGGCGGCTCTCTTCAACCTGCCCGTGGGGATCGCCCTGGATGCCACCGGAAATGTATGGGTGACCGATACACGCAACAACGCGATCCGACGCATCACTCCGACCGGTGTCGTCAACGCGATGGCAGGTTCTGGGTTGTCCGGGAACGCCGATGGAACTGGAGCCACAGCGCTGTTCAACCTCCCCTGCGGGATCACCAGCCTCCCCTCGGGCAGCTTGATGGTCGCTGATACGTCCAACCACATCCTGCGACTTGTCACACCAAGCGGCGTCGTTACTACCCTGTGACCAGCCCCCGGCGTAGTTGAAGAATCAGGCCACGGCCGAAACCGGCTGTGGCCTGAAAGGAACCTCACCAGGACGTTGTGCAGGACTTAGCGGCGGTCGCGTTCGTCCTCGTGCCTACCCCGGTCATCCCGTCGTCCTCCCGGCCGGTCATCCCGCCGTCCTCCCGGCCGGTCATCCCGCCGCCCTCCCGGGTGGTCGTCCCGCCGATTATCGTGCCGCTCCATGGGCCTCGCCTCGTGGTGCCAATTCCGGTAGTGGCCAGTCGGCATCCCTACCAGGACGCCCGGCACACGGTGCGCATCGACCCAATCAAACCGGGCCTGGGGCGAACGGGAACGGTACCAGCCGTTCGGCCGCCGACACCAGTACCAGCCCCTGTGGAAGAAGACCTCCTCCCGGAACCCTTCCACCACCTGGATCCCGGGCTGAATCACCACGAGGGGAGGGGCGACCGGCAGGCCGAGCTCAATCCGGATGCCCACCTGGGCCCGGGCTGGGGCAGTACCCGCAGCGAGAAGAACAGCTAACGGGATAATGAGTCTTTTCATGATCAGATCCCCCAGACGACATGCTGCGGATTGCAGGATGGCCTCATGTATATGCGCCAAACGGGCATTTGTATACCTTTGACTGCCCAGCACCCGGGCGGCTCTCCCTGGAATTCTCCGGACAACCCAGGGGTGCCTGGCGGCTCCTGTGCAATAATATCTTTGGAAGTTCTGAGTGACAAGGAACCCTATGACTGCAACTCCCGGAAAAGCGCGCAAGAAGGAGAAAGAAAAGAGGCAATCTCCAGAGGAACGCCTCGAAGCCATGCGTTATAACCATATGATGTATGGTCCGACACCAGGAGAAATAAGACCAATCTCCAAAAAGGTGAAATATGGGGCCTCCTATCTTAATCATCCTAAATTTAATGATCTGATGAATTCATTTAAAAATGGTTCAACCTATAAATTTGACGTCATAGATAAGGGCAAGGTCTGCACGATCTCCACGGATGGTTCCCACATATCATTCAATAATAAAATAATCTATTATTCTCGCTCATTAAACCGGTATGAAGACAACCTGCTTTTGGACAAGACTTCGATAGTGCAATTCCAGACAACCGATGCGCTGGTTCATCTGGTGTTTGCCGTGCTTCGAAGTTTTCCAGAACTTGGAGCGCCTCCTTTCTTTTATATGAATCACCAGTTCTACCAGGGCGCTGAAACGCTGGAGGCCAGCGTTGCAGAACAAGGGCCCAATCTCTTGATTGGTTCCTTCAGGCATACTAAAGCGCAAGAAAGGACCAGAAAGTAGGAGATGGGGCATGGTGGGTGGAATCGGATGCCCTCGATTTTGCTCCACACTGGACAGATGACCCTCACCCTTCGCCAGAAGGCCCAGGCCATCCTCCGCGAAGCGGGCTGGGAAATCCCGCCGCCACCGGTGATCTGGTCGCCGCGCATGGCGCGCTGCGCGGGGTTTTTCGTGGTAGAGAAGGATGCCCGGGGCAAGTGGCACCCGGAGATCCGCCTCAGCATCCCCCTGCTGCGCCGCCGGGACTGGCCCTGGCCCCAGCAGGTCTGCGGCATGAACTGCCACGATCCCGAAGCTGTGCAGCGGCGCATCCTCGAACACGAACTCATCCACTACAAGCTCTGGATGGACCGCGAGAAGAACTGGGGTCACAGCGAGCGCTTCCGTCAGCTGGCCTGGGAGGTGTTCGGGCACCAGAGCATCACGCACGGCATCGGCTCAGAGCCAGACTGATCCGCACGCACGAATCTGCCGAGTACACTCCTGCCATGACTGCTTGGGATCTCGCCTTCCTTGCCGCGCCGCCAACACTGGAGGCCGATGACCGGTTGCCACCGGCGAACAAGCTCTATGCGCTCCGCACACTGCCCATGGGAGAGATCAAGGCCGTTGGCTTCGACATGGATCACACCCTGGCCCGCTACCGCTCGCCGGAGATCGACGAACTGGCCTTTAAGAAGTCAGCGCGGCTGCTGGTGCGGGATCGGGGCTACTCGCCCTGGCTGCTGGAAATCGAGTACGACCCAGCCTTCGCCATGCGCGGCCTGGTGCTGGACGGGCTTCGGGGCAACCTCCTGAAGCTCAACCGGGAACGCCAGGTGGTGAGAGCCTGTCATGGCAGCCAGGCCATGTCGCGCCCCGAGTTGGATGCGGTCTACAGCCGGCGTCGTCTGTCCACGGCGGCGAAGGGCTTCCGCAGCATCGACACGCTGTTCGAGCTTCCGGAAAGCCACCTCTACGCCCGGATGGTGGATGGTCTGGACCGGGGTCTGTTAAGGGCCGAGAACTACATTGAGCTCTTCCACGATGTGCGCTGGGCTATCGATACGGCGCACCGAAACGGCGAAATGAAGGCGGAGATCCTCCAGCACAGGGATTTCTTTATCCCCCGGGAGCCCCTCCTGGCCCTTGCTTTGGACCGGCTCAAGCGGGAGGGCAAGAAGCTCTTTCTCCTCACCAACAGTGATTGGTCCTTCACCGACGGAGTGCTGGGCCATCTGCTCAACGGGCAGGACGAAGCCCGTCCCCACTGGACGGACTACTTCGACCTCATGGTGGTCAGCAGCCGCAAACCCCTGTTCTTCACGGACTCCCCGGAGGCCGTGGCTCTCGGGGGCCACCCCCACGTCTTCTGTGGTGGCCATACGGCCTGGCTGGAGGCCCAACTCCAGGCGGAAGGAGAGCAGATCCTCTACGTGGGGGACCACATCTACGGCGATGTGCTCCGGTCCAAGAAGAACGCCTCCTGGCGCACCCTGCTGCTGGTCCCCGAACTGGAGCGGGAACTGAAGCTGCTGGAAGCCAAGGGCCATGACCTCCGGGAGCTGTTCCGCCTGGAGACCGGCCGCCGCCGGGTGCAACGGCGCGCCTCGGTGATCCAGGACCAGTGGAAGCGGAACCGTGCCCGCCGGTATGTGCTGGGCCTCCGCCTCAGCACCGAGGCCATGGCGGCCCTGGACCATGAAGCCTCCCAGTTGGCCGCCAGTGCCGAAGCCCTGCGCCAGCGGGTGGACCTGCTGAGCCTTGAGATCAGTGGCCTGCTGAGCGCCGTGGAGGCCGCCTTCAATCCGATGTGGGGACCCATCTTCCGGGACCGGGACGAGCAGACCCGTTTTGCGGACCAGATCCAGCAGTTTGCGTGCGCCTACACTGGCCGGGTCGAGAACCTCTACATGGTGGATCCCCGGTCCACGGTCTATGCCCCGGTCCCGACCCTCCCCCACGAACGGCGGGAGATGGTCAGAGGCTGACCTGAGAGGGTGCCTTGGCTCTGACGATGACCTGCCGGATGGCCGAGACGACCTGGTCCTGGTCCGCCTCCGTGAGCCCCGGCCACAGGGGCAGGCTCAGCAGGCGCTCGCCGCTCCACTCCGCCTGGGGCAGGCCCTCCTTGGGCAGGTGCGAGGGGTTCGCAGCGTAGAAGTCCCGGTACCAGGGATGGATGTGGGCCGGGCGGTAGTGGATGCCTGTGCCGATATTCTCATCCTTCAGAGCCGCCACGAAGGCGTCTCGGTCCAGCCCCAGTTTCTCTGGGCGGATGCGCAGCACGAAAAGGTGGAAACAATGGCCGTGGTCCGCATCGCCGGGCCAAGGCAGCATCACTTCTTCCATGTCCTTCATCAGGTCGAGGTAGCGGTGGAACAGCACGCTGCGGCGCATGTTGAAGGCATCGAGCTTCTGGATCTGGTGGAGGCCCATGGCCGCCTGGAGGTCCATGAAGTTGGCCTTGCGGGCGGGTTCGTACACTTCCGTATGCGGGCTGCCCTCCTTGGCGAAGCGCTTCCAGGCGTCGCGGTCGATGCCGTGGAAGCGCAGGCGCTTGATGCGGCTTTCGTACTCGTCGTTGAAGAAGGCAATGGCGCCGCCCTCACCGGTGGTCATGTTCTTGTTCGGGTGGAAGCTGTAGACGCTCATGATCGAGCGCGGATTGCCGCCGATCTTGGTGCCCTTGTAGTGGGCGCCCATGGCCTGAGCCGCGTCCTCGATGACCCAGAGACCATGCTCTTCAGCGATGCGCCAGATCGCCTCCATGGCACAGGGCAGGCCCGTCAGATGCACGGGGATGATGCCCTTGGTGCGAGGGGTGATGGCGGCCACGAGCTTCGCCGGGTCGATGTTCAGCGT
>CAIXHJ010000077.1 GCA_903919165.1 uncultured Holophagaceae bacterium | reverse complement strand
TGCAAGCGGGGAAGCGGTCGTAGCGGACGGGATGGGGATGCACATCCTTGCCCAGGCTCTGGGCCGCGTGTTCGGCGGCCACGATGCCCTCGTCGCTGGCGACATGGGCCAGCCAGGGCGTGCGCACGATGTCGCCGATGGCATAGAGACCGGGTTCGCCGGTCTGCATGAACCTATCGATCACCACACACCCGCGGTCCACCTGGGCCTTGGTCATCTCCAGGCCGATGCCTTCCACCAGGGGTGCGCGGCCCACGGCCACCAGCAGATGGCTACCCACGACTTCAGCGGCGGACTCGCCCTCCATGTGGCATACCACGCCGTCCGCCCCCCTCTCGATGCGGGTGATCTTGGTGCTCGTCCGCACGTCGATCTTGTAGGACTTGCGGAAGATCTTGGCCAACTCGAGACCAATGTCTTGATCCTCGAGGGGGAGGATCGTGTCCATGAACTCGACCAGTGTCACCTTGGAACCCAGGCGGCTGAACACCGACGCGAACTCCACGCCGATGGCGCCTGCCCCAAGGATCACCAGGTGCGCCGGCAGCTCGGTCATCTCAAGGATGTGGTCGCTGTTGAGCACCTGCTTCCCGTCGGTCTCAAGGCCGGGAATCGGTTTGGGCGCCGATCCGGTGGCCAGGATGATGCGCTTGGCTTCGTGGACCTCACCCTCCACCTGCACCTTGCCACCGCCCAGCAGCCTGCCGAACCCCTTCAGCACGGCCACCTTGTTCTTCTTCATCAGGAACTCGATGCCCTTGGCGTTCTTCAGGACGATGCGGCCCTTGCGCTTGACGATGGTTTCCAGATTGGGTTTCAGTGCCTTGGCTTCCACACCGTCGATGCCATAGTCGCCTGCCACCTTCATCTGCTCGAACCGGTGAGCGGTCTCCAGCCAGGTCTTGGCGGGAATGCAGCCGCGATGTAGGCAGGTGCCGCCGAGCGCCGGGTCCTTCTCCACAATGGCCGTGCTCAGCCCCAGCTGGGCGGCACGAATGGCCGCGATGTAGCCGCCGGGACCGGAGCCAATGACGATGAGGTCGAAGGAAGCCATGCTGAGCTCCAATGAACTGACGGTTCATGATCCCACAGGCGAGGGAGGCCGTTCGCTCTAGACGTACGCCAGCATGGACCGTGCTTCCAGCCGGGCGGCCTTCCACTCCGCCCAGGCAGCCTTCAGTTCCGCTCGGTGCACGGCCAGGGATACCTGCCATTCAGCCTTGGCCTCACGCCACGCCTCGGCCTTGGCCAGCCCTTTGGCCCGCCACTCGGCCTGCTTATGACTCCAGGCCTCATGCCGCTCATGCAGGGAGACCAGGGCGGCATCCAGCTTCAACCGCGCCGATCCAAGGCGGGCCTGCATGGGGGTGATGACGCCCGGACTGGCCAGTACCAGGCGCTCTCGCAACCGCTTCTCCTCCATGAGCAGGCGGGCCCGGATCATGGCCTCGGCGGGAACCCTTCGGAATTGGCCCACCAGCCCCATCCACCCGAGTACGTTCAGCAACCACTTGGTGGTGTCCCATTGATACCAGAGCGCGCCATTGCGGTAGTCCCACTGCCACCGATGATGGAAGTTGTGGTACCCCTCGCCGTAGGTGATCGGGGCCAGCAGCCAGTTGTCGCGGGCCGTGTTCACATCGGTGTATGGGCGGCTGCCAAACATGTGGGCGGCACTGTTGATGAAGAAGGTGGTGTGGTGGGTCATCACGATGCGCAGGGCCACGCCAAACACGAAGTGGCCGAGGAGGTTGCCCGTGGCGAACCCGATCCAGAGCGGAATGGTGGCCACCACGGCCCCGATGAGGAAGTGGTTCTGGTGCTGCCAGCGCACCAGCGGATCCTTCTCCAGATCAGCCACACCAGCGAGGGGAAGGTCCTTGGCTTCCATCGCCCAGGTCCAGTGGGCGTACCAGAACCCGTGACGGATGCTGTATGGATCCTGCTCCGTATCCACATGCTGATGGTGCACCCGGTGGTCGCTCGACCACTTGAGGGCCGAGTTCTCGAAGGCCGCGGCGCCGAGACATAGGAACAGGAATCGTACTGGCCAAGTGGCCTTGTAGGCCCGGTGGCTGAAGAGCCGATGGTAACCACCACTGATGGCCGTGCCGATGGCGAAGGTCATGGCGAGGAAGACCAGTGCCTCGCTCCATCGCAGCCCCGAGGCGGCCAGCCGCCAGGGCACCAGCGCAAGCGCCAGGGCAAGGGTCCCCGTGAGGAAAAGCGTGTTGAGAAGATTCCAGTGTCTGGCCTCGGCCATTCCATTGACTCCAAAATAGAGTTCAATTCTACCGCGCTTCTGCAATAGCCGCCCCGCGCATTTCTGATGCGGCCATTAGTGTGCTGGCTCTGAAATAGCAGGATTGACGTTCGGACGGGCCAGTGCATCCCCATCGGGGCATGGCCCCTCTGGCGATCTGGCACACATGCGTGCCAGGTCTGTCACCCCCTTGGGGCCCTGCCATGCCCCCAAACCCCTGCCATGTGTGGTGGCTCAGCCCGGAGAATGATCCAGGACCTCGTGGTACACCACACTAGCGTCAAGCCCTCCCTGAAGGGCATCGATCCTTGTCTCCCGGAACTTCCACCGCTAAGGTGGGGAATTCCCTTCGCGCCTTGAGCGCACCCGCACCTGAAGGTGGAGTCTCCATGAAGATCATCGTGACCGACGAGGTGACTGGCGAGGGTCTAGCGCTTCTCCGGGCGGATCCCCGCATCCACCTCGACATCCGCCTGGGACTCTCCAAGGAGGCCCTGCTGGGCTGCATCGGCGGGTACGACGCCATCATCACCCGTAGCGGCACCACCGTGGACAAGGCCCTGCTGGACGCCGCGTCGAATCTGAAGATCGTGGCTCGGGCCGGGGTTGGCATTGACAATGTGGACGTGGACTATGCCAGCGTGAAGGGCGTCATCGTGGTGAATGCCCCCTTCGGCAACACGAACAGCGCCGCCGAGCACACCCTGGCCCTGCTGCTTTCCGCTTGCAGGCATGTGCCCTCCGCCAACGCCAGCCTGAAGTCGGGGGAGTGGAAGCGCGCGAAATTCACAGGTGTCGAACTCAAGGGAAAGACCGCGGGGGTCATCGGTCTGGGCAAGGTGGGTGGCCGCGTGGCCGCTCGACTCAAGGCCTTCGAGTGCGAGGTGCTGGGCTATGACCCCTACATCAGTGCCAAGCGGGCCCAGGATCTGGGTGTACAGCTGGTGAGCCTCTCCGAACTCTGCCGGTCCTGCGACATCATCACCGTGCACACCCCTTTGAACGACGAAACCCGCGGCATGGTTGGCACCGACCAACTGAACTTCATGAAGGATGGGGTGATCCTGCTCAACGTGGCCCGGGGCGGCATCCTGGATGAGTCCATGCTTCTCTCCGCCCTCCAGTCCGGCAAAGTGAGCCTGGCTGCGGTGGACGTGTTTTCAGTGGAGCCGCCAGTCTCGGACCTGATGAGGGCCCTCATTGCCCAGGAACGATTGGTTGTGACACCGCATCTCGGCGCCAACACTCAGGAGGCTCAGGTGAATGTGGCCATCGATGTGTCCAAGGAGATTCTCGCCTACCTGGATGGCGCGCCCCTGGAGAATGCTGTCAACCTCCCGCGCTTCGACCCTTCTGTCATGAACCAGATGAGGCCCTACTTCAAGCTGATGGCCATCCTCAGCGAGTTCGGCCTCCAACTCATCAAGGGCAACCTGGATCGCGTCTCGTTCGGCTTCAGCGGTGCCATCGCCTCCCACGACTGCTCACCGCTGTCCGTGAGTGGACTGGCCGCTCTCCTGGCTCGGGCCGTGGACCAACCGGTGAACATGGTCAATGCCACTCTCGTGGCCGAGAGAATGGGCCTCGTGGTGGAAGAACACAAGACCACCCAGGGCGGGGCCTTCTCCAACCTGATCACCCTGACGCTGGAAGGACCCTGGGGAACCAGGGTCGTGTCTGGCACCCTTTTCGAGGGCGCCCCCCGCATCGTCGGATTGCGGGATTACGCCATGGATTTCCTGCCCGAACCCCACATGCTTCTCCTGAGCTACACGGATCGTCCCGGCATGATCGGGAAGATTGGCACGGTGCTCGGACAGCACGACATCAACATCGCCTTCATGAGCCTGGGCCGACGGGAGAAGAAGGGTGAAGCTATGGTGGTCCTGTCCGTCGATTCACCCGTACTGGCCCCCGTAATGGAGGAGCTCCGGAGGGCCACTGAGGCCACCTTCATCCAGGCTCTGCACCTGCCTTCGGCTTGATGGCTGGCATGATGGAGGCCGGGAGGCTTTCTTGAAACTCATCGCCTGGGACTTCGACGGCACCTTGGTGGACAGCCGTCCCCTCATCGAAGCGGGTATGGCTCACGCCCTGGACGCCTTGGGCCAGCCCCGGTCCGTCATGGACGAATGGCTGAAGTACGTCGGCCTGCCGGTGGAGGTCGGCATTCGAAATGCCTTTGACCCTCTGGGTCTGGACGGGGACACGGTGCTGAAGGCCTATCGCAGCTTCGGTCATGTGGAGAATGAACACATGCTCCGACCCTTCGAGGGCATCCCCGAACTGCTGGAAGAACTGCGGACTCGAGGCCAGCGCATGGGTGTGGCCACTTCCAAGCGCACGGTCCCCCTCATGCGCCAGATGGCACGGTTCGGATGGGAGTCCTTCTTCGATCCCATCATCACCCCCGATGACGTCACCCATGGCAAGCCCCACCCGGAGACCCTGGAGTTGATGCAGACCCGGACCGGACTGGGGCCCGAGGACATTCTCATGGTGGGGGACACTCCCTTCGACCTGGACATGGCCAAGGCTGCCGGAGTGCCCAGCCTGGCCGTGGGGCATGGTTTCTACGCCCAGGAGGCCCTGGCCGCCTGTAGCCCCCGGGCCTATGCTCCGGATACTGCGGCCTTGCGCGACATCCTCCTGGCCTGGGGTGTTTGAAATGATCCTGGGGGGAGCGCTCGCTGGCTTCGCCTGGGAATTCCCCCCCGGAGAACCCCTGCTTTCCGCCAGGCATAGTCTGATGGAAAGCCCTGTCTCGGAGCAGTCATGGCCGACTTGACCCACCTGGATCCTGAAGGCC
>CAIXHJ010000076.1 GCA_903919165.1 uncultured Holophagaceae bacterium | reverse complement strand
TAGGTTTTATGGCTTGTTCCTCCTTTGCGGGCTAGTTTCCAGCCAAAAGATTCGGCCAACCGAAGCAGTTCCTCGAATCTCAGGCCTCCTGGATTTCGTCTGGCTTTCTCCAGGAGGTCATCCCGTCTGACCATGTATCACCCTGAGGTATATGATACCGCCGGTGGAACCACGCGCCATTTTTTAAGACCCGGGAGGTCTACAAGTTCCTGGCTAGTGGCATCGAGTATCTGATGTGGCATGGATTAAATCTTTTTTTATCAATAGATGAATGACTATTCAGTTCGCCATTCGGGCGATTGTCATCGGATGACATTTGGCCCCCTTGGGCTGCACCCCCTCCTGGCTTTTCATGCAACCGCCTGGTGCTGTCCGAATGGGCCTAATGTCCGTCTGGAAAGTCCAGGATCGCCTTCCGGGAAGGCTGGGCCAGGACTAGTAAAAATCGATATAACAACTTTTTTTGAGTCATTGACTCAAACTCAAAATGTGTCATTTTGAGTTGCTGCTTCCCTAAGAGAATTTCCCCACCAAAGGGGCGAAAAGGAGAATTTCATGAAACGAGCCATCCCGACTGCCCTGTTCCTCTGTCTCGTGTTTGCCGCGGGCACCGCCTTCTCGGCCGACCCGCCGAAAGCCAGCGGCGTCAAGAGTCTCGACCAAGCGTGGACCCAGGCGGTCCTCGCAGGTGACGCCACGGCCCTCGCGGCACTATATGCGGACGATGCCATCCTCGCCATGCCGGGGGCTCCGGCCGCCAGGGGCCGCAAGGCCATCGCCGAGTCGCTTGCGGCCTGGCTGAAGGAAACGAAGGTCACGGCGTTCGCTCTGGTGGACAGTCACCACCAGACGGTGGGCCACCTCTCGGCGGGATGGGGAGACTGGAAGATGACGAGCGTTCCGAAGGCGGGAGGCGCGCCCACGACCGAGACAGGAACCTACTGCGGGGTTGCCGTTGAAAAGGACGGCGTCTGGAAGTACGTCTCGGACAATGCGGCGGCTGATCCCGCGCCGCCCGCGACGAAGTAGCCGTTGCTCAATCGCCCCCGCCGCTCCGCTACTGCAAAACGGGGCGTTTGAATTCCCTATCCACCCACGGCCGAGGGATTGACTGGCTCTTTTCATGAAGGGCCCTGGGGAGCATACTCGGCCAACTTCGATGACCCTATTCCCCCAGACAGAAACCTTGGCGGTCTCAGGATCGGATGCCCCACCTTCCGGGGGTGGAGTTCTGGCTTCGCGGTGCTGGCGCCGATGCCTTCTCCTTCTTGCCGTGGTTGGGGCCGTTTGGGGCGTCAGTCTGGGCGGTGGCTTCCGTTTCGACGATTGGTCAAACATCGTCTATGATCCTCCCACGGCCCAGGCGGGTGCCTTTCTGGATCGACTCGGATGGGGATTGCGGCCCCTGCTTCGTGCCACCTATTTCATGGACCATGCCCTGTGGGGGATGAACGCCACGGGCTTCCTCCTCACCAATCTCCTGCTGCATGCCTTTGCCGTCCTGTCGGTGTTTCATCTGGCGGCGAGGCGCCTGGACGGCCAGGGCGCGGCCCTGGTGGCGGCTCTGGTGTTCGCCCTCCAGTCCGCGAACACTGAGGCCGTGGTCTATCTCTCGGGGCGCTCCGTCCTGCTCTCCACCGCCCTGCTGCTGGGAGCGCTTCTGGCCCACGAGCGGGGACGCGAGAAGTCATCCTCGGCCCAGGCCTGGAGAGGGCTATCCCTGCTGGCCTTCGTACTCGCGGCGCTGGCCCGGGAGACTGCCCTGGTCTATCCCTTCCTGCTGTGGGCCTGGGAAGCCACACGGCCGGGAGGCGGCAAGGGGCGCCGGGTCCTGCTGGTGTCCGGTCTCCTAGCCGGACTCCTGGCCGTGCTTTTCCTCACGCTTCCGCGCTACCGGGAACTGGCCGTCTACTCCACCGGGTCGAGGAGTCCCCTCGCCTCCCTGGCCATGAACCTTGCGGCTTTGCCGGAATCTCTCAGCCTGTGGTTCCGGCCCTGGGCCCTCTCCCTGGTCCATTCCACCCCAGACCAGGCGGCCCTGCGGGTGACGCTGGGCTTGACTCTTCTCCTTCTCCTTGTCCTTCTCGCGGTCCGTGGGAGGCGTCGCTGGCCCCTCGCAGCCCTGGCCGCGGCGTGGGTGCTAATCACGCTCGCACCCACCCACGGGCTCATCGCGAGACGGGACCTGGTCACGGAACGGCAACTCTATCTTGCCTGGGTGGGCCCCAGCCTCCTGGCGGGGGGAATCTGGATGTACATTCGACGCACCTCTGCGGCGTCCATGGCTGCCGTCTCCGGTGTCGCGATCCTGGTGGGCGCGGGATGGGCGTGCCTGCAGCGCGCGAATCTGTGGCGGGACGAAGTGGGACTATGGAGCGACACCGTTCGCAAGGCACCGAATTCGGCCTTGGCCTGGAATAACCTCGGCGCGGCCCGGCGGGATGCCGGGGATATCCCTGCGGCGGCCGCCGCCTTTCGCCGCGCCATCGCCCTGGACCCCTCCGACCGCACGCCACGTTTCAACCTCCTGGCGCTGGAATTCACTTCCTACCGTGCCTTGGACTCAAGGAGCCAACCATGAAACTGCTTTCACTCCTTCTGCCGCTATTCCTGGTGGTCCAGGCGTCCAGCCAGGACTATCCGAAGAAGTGCGACCGCTGCGAGGATCTGCCGTCACTGATGAAGGAACTGAAGGAACAGGAGTGGCTGCGGAGCAGGTTCTACACCTTCTCGCCGTGGGAGAAGGTGTACCCGCGCACCGCCGGGAGTGTGAAGGACTTGCAGACCCGGGTGCAGAATGCCTTCAATGCATGGCTGAAGACGCCGGAGGGCGGCGGCGGCGTGGGGGAGCCCACCATGGGCACGAATCCCGAAGACTGCAAGCTGGCCTTCTTCCTCAAGGATGCCGACGGGAACACCTCCATCCTTCCTTACGATGAGAAGCAGATGAAGCAGCGTTTCTGCAAGACCATCCTGGACTACATGCTCGCCCACGAGGCGTCCCACCAGCGGACCTGCAGGGCCCTGGGGGCGAAGAACAAAGCCTTTCTCACCGTCCCTGAGTTCGTGGCCGCCGATGAAGTCAAGGCCTACGAGGCGGGCATCAAGGCCCTGGAGAAGACCATCAATGACCTCGCGGCCCGCTGCAAGGAAAAGGGGACCACGGCCACCTACCTACTGAATCCGAACCAGGAGATCAGTCCGGCCAAGGTCTACCAATCTGAAGATAAGGTCCGGCGGATCGCCGACATGCTCGAACGCGCCCAGCGCGAAGCCGACGCCGCCAACAAATCCGGAAGTGGGAGGAAGTGATGATTCCCCAGTTGCTGAGCCTTTCACTGATGATGTGGATCCCCAGGGCCGCGGCCCCCAATCCCGACCTGAATGCCACCTTGGCGCGCTTCGAGCGGGAGTGCCTGGGGAAGGGTGGATCGCCCTGCGAGGCCCTCCAGGCCGAACTGGAGCAGGCCCTCTACGGAGAACTCATGCAGATGTACCTGGGTGGCAAGGACCCCGACCATCGGGTGCTTCGGGTGGCGGCCCGCGCGCAATTGCCCGATCTCGCGGCCTTCGCCCTCCGGCGCCTGGCGCGCTGGCAGGCTGCCGAGGATGCCCCCATCGCCGCGGCGGCCTTGAACAGTACCTATCCCGCGGTGCGGAGCGCGGCGGGTGAACTGGCGCAATCCATAAACAATCCCCAACTCCAGCATCTCGCCAACCGGAGCAGGGGTTCCAGGGCGGGCTCGGGGACTGGGCTGGTCCCCGATGAAGCTCCCGACACTAAGACGCTTGGAACCGCGACTTACCCTGGCTCCAGCTACAGTTTCGCCGCCAGCCGCCAGGATCTCGCCGTGTACAGCACCAACGACGCTCCCGAAAAGGTGATCGCCTACTTCGCCAAGGGCCGGCGCGTGCTCAGCGGCGCGGAACTGAGCGAACTCCGAAAACAGAAGGGCGGCAAGAAGAACGACGAGGACATGGCCCAGGCCATGATGCAGGCCGTGATGAGCGGCCAGGACCCCCAGGTCGTGATGAATCAGCTGATGGCGTCGTCCCAAGCCCAAAGCGTGGACTGGACCAGTGGGATCGAAGGCGTCGAGGGTGTGCTTTCGCCGCGCTATGTGGTGCTGGCGGAGGCGGGTCCGCAGAAGGCGCCCTCCCGTGTGGTCGCCGTCTACCGGGACGAAGCCCTCGGGGCGACCGCCGTGGCCTTCCGGTTGCTCCCACCCCTGCCCAGCCTGACCGACACTAAAAAGGGATCCAGAGTAGACCCCGCCTACCTCCAGGCCCTTCAGGAGCTCCAGATGCGAAGAGATTGACGGCGTCAATCACCCTTAGATTCGGGACGCGGCTCACCGCTTCGGCAGGACATCCTTCAGCAGGATCCGTGTGTCCTTCAGCATCGCCACCGTGTCGTCCCAGCCGATGCAGGCGTCGGTGACGGAGCAGCCGTAGCGGAGGGTGGAGAGATCTTCCGGAATGGGTTGGTTGCCCTCCACTAGGAAGCTCTCCACCATCGCGCCGATGATGGAACGATTGCCCCGGAGGATCTGGTGGGCGCAGTCCTGGAGGACCAGGGGCGGGAGGCGCGCCCACGACCGAGACGGGAACCTACTGCGGGGTTGCCGTTGAAAAGGACGGCGTCTGGAAGTACGTCTCGGACAATGCGGCGGC